>NZ_BRXS01000003.1:600000-807249 GCF_030159095.1 Roseisolibacter agri | reverse complement strand
AACAACGGCGCGAGCACTGCCCATGCCGCGTCGGTCAGTTCGTGTCGGCGGCCAACCCCATGCGCACCTCCAGCCAGCGTCCCTCGAAGCTATGAACCGCTGGCTGGATTGTCAGACACGACCTAGGGCGTCGCTAGGCGCCGCGCGCCACCTCCCACTCGCGCGGCCGCTGGCGCACGGGGAAGCAGTTCATGTCGAGGTCCGTGCGCGACAGCGCGAGCCCGCGCTCGGGCGGCACGAACAGCCGCGCGCCCTTCGACTGATTGCACCCGAGGTCCCCGCGCTCCAGCGACTTGCAGAGCACGACCATGTTGATCGGCTCGCGCGCGTCGACGTGCTTCTGCCAGAGGCGGAAGCTGCGGTCCGGCACCAGGTGGTCGATGTCGAAGTACACCTGGTCGCTGTGGCAGAACAGGCAGTTCTCGCAGTAGTAGACCTGGCCGCGCTGCCGCAGCGGCTCGAACGCCAGCGCCAGCTCGACGCCGGTGACGCGGTGGTCGCGGAGCCAGTGCGCGTTCGCCTCGAACGCCGACTGGCGCTGGGGCTCGGAGAAGTTCTGCCGGGTCGCCATGGAGGCTCCTGGGCGGAGGGCCGGGGCGCCGGGCGGGGACGACGTCGTGCCCGTCCGCGGCGCGTCCCCCAACATGGGGAGATCGGCGCCGCGCGCCAGCGTCAGCGCCGCGCGCCGTCCGCCGGGTCGCCCAGCGCGCGCTCGTAGAACCACGTCTCGCCGAACTCCACCGGCCGGTACGGCGCGATGCGGGCGAAGCCCAGGCTGAGGTACAGGCGCTGCGCGGCATGCATCGTCGTCAGCGTGCCGAGCCGGAGGCGCACGCACCCGCGCGCGGTCGCTTCGGCGATCGCGTGCTCGGTGAGCCGCCGCGCAACGCCGCGCCCGCGCGCCTCGGGGCGCACGTACATGCGCTTCAGCTCCGCCGTGTCGGGCGCCAGCGCGTGGAGCGCCACGCAGCCCAGCGCCTCGTCGCCGCGCCACGCCACCCACAGTGCCACGTACGGCGCCGGCAGCGCCTCCACGATCCGCTCCGCCGCCTCCGCGTCGTGGGCGGTGGAGTGCGCGAGGATGTGCGCGCGGATCAGCGCGCGCGCCGCGGCGAGCGAGGCGGGATCGTCCGCGCCGCGGATCTCGATCGTCACGTGGCGGCGCGCAGGCGGGCGACGATCGCGGCGACGTGCAGCGCGGTCGTGTCGAGCGTGGGGAGCCCGGCGACGGTCTCCGCGCGCAGCAGCAGCGGCAGCTCCGTGCCGCCGAGGATGACGCCGTCGATCCCCGCCGCGTCGCGCAGGCGCTCGACGATCGCGACGATGCCCTGCCGCGTCTCGTCGCGGAAGTCGCCCTGCAGCAGCTCGCCCACGTAGCGCGCATGGATCCACTCGCGCGCCGCCGCCTCGGGCGGCACGACCG
Organism: Roseisolibacter agri; assembly: GCF_030159095.1. NCBI lineage: Bacteria > Pseudomonadati > Gemmatimonadota > Gemmatimonadia > Gemmatimonadales > Gemmatimonadaceae > Roseisolibacter > Roseisolibacter agri. The sequence goes on along the minus strand of NZ_BRXS01000003.1, from coordinate 805,826 downwards.
TGATGCCGTGGCGCGCGCACACCTCGGGGTAGAACGGGCCCTCCATCGTGAAGCGCGTGCCGAGCAGCGCGAGGCGCCGCAGGCCGCGCGCGTGCGCCTCCTGCGCGCACACCTCGACGATGCTGAGCATCGGCACCGGTGCCTCCGCCGCCAGCTCGTCGAACACGAGGTGCGCGGTGTTGGCGGTCATCGCGATGAAGTCCACGCCCGCGCCGGCGAGCCGCTGCACCGACGCGCGCAGGTACGCGATGAAGGCGGCGCGGTCGGTTGCGACCAGGCGCAGCCCGTGCAGCACGTCGAGGCTGTCGATGACGAGCGACGGCGACGTGCCCGGCGCCTCGCGCGCCCACGCGTCGAGGATGCGGCGGTAGTAGTCGATCGTGGACTCGGGGCCGAGCCCGCCGACGAGGCCGAGGATCGTCACAGCGCCTTCGCCATGCACACGCTCGTCGTCGACGACGCCGCGTACTCGCCGTACGGCGCGATCTCGGCGAAGCCCGCGCGGCGGTAGAGCGCGAGCGCCTCCTGCTGCCGCGTGCCCGTCTCCAGCACCAGGCGCGCGAGGCCGAGCGCGCGCGCCTCGTCCTCCAGCCGCGCGAGCAGCGCGCGCCCGACGCCGTGGCCGCGCGCCTCGGGCGCGACGTACATGCGCTTCAGCTCCCCCACGCGCGGCCCCAGCGCCGCGAGCAGCGCCGGGTCGCGCAGCGTGCGCAGCGCGCCGCAGCCGATGGGCCGGTCCGCGCGGCGCACCACGAGGAACGCGCCGTTGCCCGGCGCCACCTCGTCGGCGTCGAGCCGGAAGTGCGTCGCGCCCGGCTCCGGGTAGCGCGCCGACAGCTCGGCGTTCAGCGCGGCGATGAGCGCGCCCGCGACCGGGCCCGTGATGGGCTCCGGCGCGATGTCGAGCGGAGCGTCGGCGTGCGGCCCGGCCATGCGGTCAGGACGCGCGCACGCGCAGCAGCGCCCACAGCCCGGCGATCCCCACGATCGCGAGCAGCGCGGTCGCCGCGAGCACGACGGGCGCCGGCGAGCCGCCGTGGTGCGTCATCTCGTGCAGCGCCGGCACGTGCAGCCCGACCATGAACCAAGACAGCGCGCACGCGATCACCGTCGGTCGATACCAGCGGGCGGACATGGGACGCTCCGGAGCGGGAGGTGGTGGGTGGGCGGGCGGAGGGATCAGCGGTCGAGCACGGGAAGGTACGCACGCCACGGCCCGACCGCGTCACGGTACTGCTTCGCCATCACGCGGGCCACCTGCGCCACGTGCCCCAGGTCGTGCGCGACCCAGGTGGCGAGCAGCTGGCGCAGCGTGACCGGGCCGAACGCGGGGTGCTCGCCCTCCAGCGCGAGCTGCGCGTCCGTCAGCCGCCATCCTTCCAGCGTCGCGAGGTTCTCGGCCCGCAGCGCGGCGAACTCGTCGAGCAGGTCGCCGAGCGACTTGCCCTGGCTCTCGCGGAACTGGGCGAAGCGGTCGTAGGGCGTGAAGCGGCGGTCGGCGCCCTGCGCGAGGATGATGCGGGCGCGCGCGATCCAGTCGGTGCGCTCGCCGTGGATCAGGTGGCCGAGGACGTCGTACGGGCTCCACGTCTCGGGGCCCTCGGTCGCGTCGGTCCACTCGGCGGGCAGCCCGGCGAGCAGGGCGCGCAGCGCGTGCGGCGTGCGCGCGAGCACGGGCAGCGCGGTCGGCAGGTCGAAGTCCATGGACGGTGCGCGTGTCAGCGCGCGACGACCCGCGCCAGCAGCTCGGGCATCGCGTGCAGGTGGTCGATGTGGTCGGGCGCCGAGTTGCCGGCGAAGCCGAGCAGCGCGAAGCGGCCCGCCTGCACCTCGCTCAGCTGCTGCATCCCGCGCGGGCCCCAGCGCAGCACCGGCTTCCGCGCCAGGCCGAGCGCGCGCAGCAGCCAGTCCGCCGTCTCGGTCGTGCTGGCGAAGGTGCCCGGGAAGATCTCGGAGTGCGTGACGACGAAGCGCTTCTCGCCGCGCATCGCCGCCCGCGCGAACTCCGCGAACGCCGCGAGGTTCGTCGTGTCGAGCGTGCCGCCCTTCTCGAGCACCGTGCCCTCGGGCACGTACGACGTGTGCATCCCGTCGAGCAGCAGCACGCCCGACACCGACGCGAAGTGCCGCGGCTCGCGCAGGATCGCGCGGATGGCGCCGTGCCCCGCCGAGAAGCCGACGAGCGTCACGCGTCCCACGCGCACCGGCTCGCCGACAGCGGCCGACGTCTCGCGCGCGATGCCCGCGAGCAGCGAGTCGAACGCCGCCGGGTCGGTGAACGCGCGGTGGTACGCGCCCGAGCCGGCGCCGAGGTTGACGACCGCGGCCACCGCGTCGCGCGCGCTGGTGGCGACCGCCTGCTGCGGCAGCCACGCCGCGCCGTGGAAGTGCACGACGACGTCCACCGCGTCGCGCACGCGTGCCGGCACCAGCAGCTCGACCGCCCGGCCCGCGGGGCCCGCGAACGATCGCGTGCTGCCCGCGAGCGCGCGCTGCGCGAGCCGCTCGTGCGCGCGCGTCGCCTCGACCATCGGCGAGGGGTTCTGCGACGCGGCGGGCGACGCGGCGGGCGGCGCGGCCGGCGCCGGCGTCTGCGCGCCGGCCGCGCGCGCGGCGAGGACGAGCGCCGCCGCCGCGAGTCGTCGCGTCATGCCGACGATGGGTCGAGCGGCGTCACGCTCACGTGCCCCGCGACGATGCGCCAGCGGCCGTCCTCGCGCGCCCACACGCGCGTGTAGCGCGCGACGCCCGCGAACGGCGTTCCCGCGTAGCTGCCGGTCATGCGCGCGCGCAGCGCGGCGACCGCCACGTCCGCGCCGACGCGGCGCACGCGGAGGGCCTGGGGCTCGTGCGACGCCACGCGCATCACGCCGTCGCGGTACGCCGCGAGGTCGTCGGCCTTGGTGGCGAGCGCGCCGTCGGGGCCCGTGAACAGCAGGTCGTCGGCGATCAGGCGGTCGAGCGCCGCCACGTCCGCGCCCAGCTGCGCCGCGCGCAGCTCGGCCTCCAGCGCGGCGATCTCGGCGTCGTGTTCGGTAGGGGGCATTCGGGGCGGGGGAAGGTGCGGGTGCCGCACGATGCGACGGCGGCTCGCTCCGCGGAACCCCCGGCTCGACGTCCCGACGCGCCGTGGCGCGCCATCGCGGTCCGTCGTAGTGTAGCGATGCGTTGGAAATCCGATCCTGGTGAGTCGGATGCCGGAGCTGGGCCATGACCTACTGGCTGCTGGACAACGATCACGCGCAGTACGCGGTCGACTGGGACGTCGTGCTGCGGCTCATCCGGGGATACCACCGCGCGGTGCTGCGGTACACGCTGGCGCAGGTGACGACGACGTCCGAGTCGTCCTGGTATTCACCGCTCAGCTGGTCGCTGCCCGACATCAAGTCCATCGAGGTGGACTGGACGCGGGTCCGCGCGTCCGTGAACCAGCGCGGCGACGAGGACTTCGCCACCCTCGCCGAGGTGGCGGTCCAGAGCGTGCCCGAGATGGCGCGGCAGCTGCGATTCATGGTGGAGCAGACCACGCGCTACACGAACGCCTTCCTCGACCTGCAGGCGGCGGTGCAGTCGGAGAACACCGTCCGCATGCACCGCGCGATCGAGACGTACGAGGACGCGGTCTCGGCGGCGCGCTTCCTCCGGGACACGTCCGCCGACGGGCTGATGGTGGGCGCGGCCATCATGACCGGCGGGGCCGGGCTCGCGGTGCTCGGCGGCGCTTCCGCGCTCAAGGGGTACGGCAAGTACGAGGACACCGAGAACGTCGGGGCGGCGGTGGTGTACGGCGTCGGCAACTTCGCCTTCGGCGCGTTCAAGCTCGGCGGCCGCACGCTCGCCGTGCGCGAGGAGGCGGTCGTCGCGATCCTGCAGGCCCAGTGGGAGGCCGGCGTGGCGCTCATCGAGGGCCGCTCGCTCGGCGACGCGCTCGCCATCGGGAGCCTGAAGCTCGGCGGCCCGTTCGTGGACCGCTTCTTCAAGCTCCCGGCGCTGCAGCGGGTCATCAAGTGGGCCAGCGTGCCGATCAAGATCACGCAGCAACCGACCGCGTTCGGCTTCGACGTGAGCCGGCTGGTGGGCCGCATGGATCCGGCCGACGCCGCGAAGAGCATCGCCGACACCGTCGCCACGAAGTGGCTCTCGAAGTCCACCCAGAAGCAGGGAGTCGAGAAGGGTGGCAAGGCGTTGCTGACGCGCCTGCACGAGGCGGGCGCGGTGCGGCCGACCGGGCGGGTCGGCACCGGCGTGCTGGCGACCGCCACGCACACGGACGACCTCCTCCTCACGCTGGCGATCGTCAACATGGCGAAGGGGATCGGCCGCGGGCTGTGACGGCGGCCGCCCGCCGCTCAGCGCCGGATGGGCGCCGGCGCGTCCGCGTAGCGTGCGTAGCGGCCCAGCATCGTGCCGATCGCCACGAGCACCGGGAACACGAAGCGCTGCACCGCCGCCGGGATCGCGTGCATCGCGAACTCGCTGCGGTAGCGGCGCGTCAGGTACGCCGCGTCCATCGGGTGCGGCGCCGGGCCGCCGCTGCGCTTCGCCGACGCGAAGATCTCGCCGAGGAAGTACTCGAAGTTGTCGGCCGGCTCGACGTAGCCCGTGCAGCGGAGATCGGTGTCGCCGGCGTTCCAGAAGCGGTGCACCTCGCCCGGCTTGAACGTCACCGACTCGCCGGGGCCGGCGAACTGCTCGGGCTCCCCCAGCCGCTGATAGCCGATGCGCCCCTCGATGACCGTGAACCCCTCCTCCTGGTAGTGGTGCACGTGCATCGGCGGGCCGAAGCCCGGCGCGACGACGTTCTCCCCCTCGAGACGGTCGCCGCGCGGGCCGGGCACGCGGCGCAGGAAGGTGAGGCGCTCGCCGGCGCCGTTGTCGATCGTGTGCGGATACGTATGGGTAGGCATCGGGATGCTCTCGCGGTGCTCGCGGTGCTCGCGGGACGCGTGCTGTGGTCGGTGGTCGTGCGTCGTACGATGCCGGTTCGCCGCGGGGCATGAATGGGGAGAACGACCCAGCGTGCGCGCGCCACGAGGCTGCTTGACACCTCCGACCGGCACTCCTAGCGTCGCACACCCGCACGGAGCTCCCTTCCGCCCCCAGTGCCATGACGGGCCCTCCGATTCAGCCTCCGAGCGGCGGCGGTGCACCGCCGCGGATGCCGCAGCGTCCCAGCGGCCCCACGCTCACCTGGAAGGAGAAGCAGGCGCTCGCCGCCCAGCAGGCGCAGCAGGCGCTCCAGCAGGCCCGCGGCCTCGCCGGCGCCGGCGTCTTCATCGACGCGGACCTCGAGGCGCTGCGCACCCTCGGCGGCGACGCGCTGATGCGCCCCATCGAGCGGCAGGGCGCGCCGCGCAAGGCGCTGGTCGGCGGCGTCGAGCACGACGTCGCGGACCTCGCGATCGAGCAGGGCACGCCGGAATTCTGGGTGCGCTACCTGTTCGACGAGATCATCAACGACGAGTCGAAGAAGGCGCTGACCGCGTTCACCGGCCGCGCGCTGCTGCTCGACTTCTACAACCGCGTCTTCCTGCGCCCCGACGACTTCGAGACGCGGCGCTACGCCATCCCGCGGCACGGGAGCGTGCGCGCCGCGTATCCGCCGGGCAACGCGGGCGACGTGCTGCTGCGCTCGCACCTGCGCGCGGCGCTCGACCTCGGCTTCGACTGGATGCAGTGGCCCGCCGACGCGTCGGGCGCGAAGCAGTCGTCGCTGGTGGCGAGCATCGAGTACATGATGGAGATCCAGAAGAAGACGGTGCACACGCCGCTCGTGTGGCGCACCGAGGACCGGCGCACGATGCGCGAGCTGCGGACGCCCGGCTTCACGCAGCAGGTCACCGTCGACCACCGCATCAAGACGCTCGGCATGGACCAGGAGTGGAACCCGTACTCCACGCAGGAGGTGCGGGGCCGCCTGTGGTACCGGCGGCAGAACACCGACAACTGCCTCTACACCGGCATCAGCGTCGCGACCAACCCGTACGCGTCGATCGTCTTCCCCAAGATCACGCTGTCGCCGACGTCGCTCGCCCCGGTCGCGAACGCGGTGCTCGGCGCGCTCGCAGGGAAGAAGACGGTGGAGTCGGCGCTGCTGGAGCCGAACGGCGAGGTGAAGGCGCCGTTCGCGCCGTACGTCGCGCGCCTGGAGCTGCCCAACCACGAGTTCAAGCTGGTGCTCTACAGCCGCGCGCGCACGATCCTGATGGCGCTCGAGGGGAAATACCTCGACACGGGGAAGGTGCAGGGCCTCAGCGGCGAGTCCTTCCCCGAGTACGGGAGCCTCGGCATCGCGGGTGAGAACATCTTCGCGCAGGTCGAGTTCCACCGCTTCTTCCACTCGTGGCGCGACGACGAGGGGTTCACCGCGTTCGTGAACGTCGCGGGCTGCGACATCGTGAGCCGCGAGGCGATCGTGGACTGCTTCCACGAGGCGAAGGCGCAGACGGAGTACTTCGCCAAGGTGAACACGACCTACCAGAACCTCGTCACCGGCGGCCCGTACGGCCTCACCTGGGCGGCCACGGGCGTCGGCTACAACAACGTCACGCCGCTCCATCGCAACGCGGTCGCCGCGTGGGTGGAGGGGCGGCGCCTCACGCTGCGCTGACGCGCCCGCGCGTCGAGACGCGTCAGCGCGCCGCCGCGTCGACCATCGCCTGCTTCGACGCCCGCGCGAAGCGCCGCTGCAGCGCCCGCGCGAACGGGCGGCCGAGCCGCGCCAGCAGGTGGCGCGGCCGCGAGAACGCGTACAGATCGTACCACACCGCGTCGTCCGCGCGGTGCCACTCGACGGTGAAGCGCTCCTCGCCCACCGCGCCGTGCGCGGGCAGCGTCCCGTACGCGAAGCCCGCGCGGCGCACGCCGTCGGCCTCATCGTCGAACGCGTGGACGATGCGGCACGCGTTGAGCGACCAGAAGCCGTAGTGGCGCACGACCACGGCCACCGTCGTCCCGGGCGCGATCGGCGCGTCGGCCGGCTGGATGGACGCCCAGCCGAGGCGCAGCATGCGCCACGCGTGCAGCGCGTCGCGCGCGCGCTCGAACGTCGCGCGCCCGGTGCCGAGCCGCACCCGGTTGTGGTCGACCGTGTAGCCGGCTGGCGCACCGCCCTCGCGCGTCGCGCCCACCGCGTCGTACGTGAACGCGGCGTCTCGCTGCCCGGCGAGGAACGCCGCGATCGCGCGCGCGTCGGGGCGCGTCAGGCGGAACATGCGCGCTGCGCGGTCAGCCGTACGTGACGCCCGGATACAGCAGGCTCGCCGCCCCCGTGAAGATCGGGTCGAACACGACGTCGAACAGCTGCCACGCGGCGTAGAGGCCGATCCAGCCGAGCATCGGCGTGCCGCGCAGGAAGCCCTGGTAGCGGCGCGCCGTCTCGGGGGCGAGGCCGAGCGCGAGCACCGCGCTGCCGTCGAGCGGCGGGAGCGGGAGCAGGTTGAACGCGGTGAGCAGCAGGTTCAGCGAGAAGACGACGCTCAGCACGCGCCCGATCGTCTCCCAGTGCGCCAGGTCGGCGGCGGCGAGCGCGCCGAAGGTGATGCTCTCGGGCGCGGTGAAGACGCCGGCCAGCGCGCCGACGCGCAGCAGCCCGCCCGCGAGCAGCACGAGCGCGAAGTTCGACGCCGGGCCGGCGAGCGCCATCCACGCCGCGCGGCGCGGGTGCCGCTCCGCCCACGTGGGATCGTACGGCGCGCTCGCGAAGCCGAGGGGCCAGCCCGCGATGAGCACCGAGATCAGCGGCAGGACGACCATGCCGAACGGCTCGCGCCGCACGTGCGGCCACGGATCGAGCGAGACCTGCCCGCCGTGGTACGCCGTCGGATCGCCGCCGCGCAGCGCCGCCCAGGCGTGGGCCGCCTCGTGCAGCGTCGTCGAGAAGAGGAAGACCGCGAAGTAGAGCAGCGCGACGCCGATGTCGGGCATGCGGGGAGGGGAGGGGGAGCACGCCCGCGGCGCGGGCCTCGCCCTCTGACCGCTGCGGCCGGTCTGACGTCACACCTGCTGCTCGCGCTGCTCGCCCAGCCACCGCGCGATCGCGGCCACCGCGTGCGCCTGCTCGGCGTCCGTGAGGGCGTGGCCCTTCGCGATGCCGTGCCACTTCGCGAGGCATCCGCGGCAGCAGGTCGCGGTCGCGTGCTGCGCGACGAACACCGGGTGCCCGCGGAAGGGCGTCTGCTTGCCGTCGTTGCGCGGCTCCGCCGGCGCGAGCCGCTGCGCGATGAAGTCGGCGGCGTGCGCCTGCACCGTGGGCAGCCCCTTCGTGGCGAGGTAGGCGCGGTCGCGGGCGTCGAGCCGGAAGCGGCGCCGGAACGCCGAGCGGCCGAGCGCGGCGAACAGGTCGTCGAGGTCGCGCACGGTGCGTGTGTCAGTGGCGCGTGCTACGCCCGCGCGCGCTGCTGCGTGAAGCGCAGCGTGTTGCCGTCGGGATCCTCGACGTAGAACTCGCGCGTGCCCCACGTCTGGTCGATGGGGCCCTCGTGCACCATCACGGGCGCGTCGGGATTCCCCGGCGTCCGCAGGCCGCGCGCGCGGTAGGTGCGGAACACCGCGTCCACGTCGTCGGTCGTGATCGCGACCACCGCGCCGAACGCGCCGTCGCCGCGGTGGCTGGAGAGGAAGAGGTGGCCGCCGTCGCGCGCCAGCACGCTGAAGGTCGGGTCGTCGAGGGTGTCGTCGCCGTCGACGCGCGTGAAGTCGAGCACCTCGGTGTAGAACGCGAGCGACGCCCGCATGCTGCGGCAGCGGAAGGTCGGGATGATGGCCATCGCGAGGTCTCGTGAGCCAGTGCCGGAGGGAACGAAGGAGGTGAGCCGCCTCATGATGCGTGGTGCGCGCGCCCACGCGCCAGCACGGCGGATTGCCCCGTCGTCGCCGCGCGCGTGAGCCGCGCCGTGAGCCGCACGCCCCGGAGCGCGTTGCAGTGGCCGCCGCGCGTGACGGTCACGCCCGCCTGCACCCAGTCGCGGTAGCCCGGCGCCGACACCGTGACCTCGTACGTCCCCTCGCGCTCGACCGCCGCGACGAGCGTCAGGCGACCGTCGGTCGTGACGGCCATGCCCTCCTGCCGGAACGCGCCGTCGGTCACGAGGAGCGTCGCGGTCCCGGGCGACTGGCCGGTCTGCGCGTCGAGCACCGTGACGCTCACCGCGTACACGCCGATCGCGACGCAGTCGCCGGTGAGCGACGCGCAGCCGGCGAGCGACAGCGCGACAGTCGCGAGGAGGACGTGCCGCGCCGCCCGACACGGCCAGGGCAGGCGGATCACCGACGCATCCCGACGTCAGGGCGCGCGCGGCGCTCGATCGTCCGGCGCCGCGCGCACCGGCTGCCCGACGCGCACCAGGTTCCCGTTGGGATCCGCCAGCGCGAACTCGCGCATCCCCCACGGCTTCTCGTCGATCGACGTCACGCGCGGCGTTCCCGTCGCCGGGATGCCCGCCGCCACCGCGTCGGCGTGCAGCGCCGCGACGTCCGCCACGTACCAGTAGCACTGGCCGTGGTTCGCGTGCGGCTGCACGTCCGGCGCGTGGTAGAAGTGCATCGCGAGGTCGCCGCGCGTCAGCACCGCGTAGCCGCCGAACGTGTCGGGCCACCAGCCCACGGTCGCGAAGCCGAGGCGCTCGTAGAACGCCCGCGTCTCGTGGAGGTCGCGCGCCGGCAGGATGGGGATCGCGAGCCCTGGGTCCATGTTCGTCTCCTCATCTCTCGCCCAGCCAGCGGCCGAGCCACCACGCGCCGAGCACGCCCGGGCCGTGGAGCAGGATGGCGGCCGGCAGCAGCCAGCGCCACTGGCCCCGCGACGACAGCCAGCGCTCGCGCGCCGCGCGGCGCAGCACGTGGAGCGTCAGCGGCAGGTTGACCAGCACGGCGGTCACGAGCCCCGGCGCGTACCAGACGCCGAGCGTCGGCGTGCGGTGGCCGGCGTGGAGCCAGAGCGCCGTGGCGACGTGCGACGCGGCGTTGACGAGGAACGCCGTCGTCACGAGCAGCACCGCCCAGCGCGCGGCGACCGACGCCGGCCGCGCCAGCGCCCACAGCGCCACGACGAGCGGCAGCAGCGTCGCGACGCCGAGCGCGGTGAGGACGACCGCGTGACCCGGATCGGCAGGCCCGAGGACGGCCACGGCGAGCGCCGGTGCGCGCTCGCGCACGACCGGAAACGCGCGCGCGAGCGTGAGCGCCTCCTCGGCGTTGTGCAGCGCGAACGCGAGCGGGAGCCAGAGGAGGAGGCGACGACGCGTCACGCGGCGTGTGCTACCCGAAGCGCGTGACGAGCGCGCCGGTGCACGCGCCGATGACCAGCCCGAGCGCGACCTCGCGCCACCGGTGGCGTCCCAGCGCGACGCGCGACCAGCCGAGCAGCGGGAGCGTCGCCGCCAGCGGGACGCCGAGGACGTGGCCGCGTCCGAGCAGCACCGTCGCCGCCAGCGCGGCTGCCGCCACGTGCAGCGAGACCTTCACCCACGGCGTCACCGCCGCGCAGACGGCGACCATCGCCAGCACGCCGATCGTGCCGGTCGTCAGCGCCGATCCCGGCTGCGTGCGCGCGAAGTACGCGGCGAGGGCGAGGAGTCCCGCGGCCCCGACCGCGAAGAGGAGCGGACGCTCGCGCGGATGGGACGCGTCCACGGTGCTCCAGGCGCCGCGCCGGACCTGTCGCGCGGTGAGCACGCCGAGCGGGAGGACGAAGAGCACGCCGACGACGGCCGTCGTGCGCAGCGCGGCGGACGCGCCGTCTCCCGACGCCACCGCGCCCGCCAGCACGAGCGTGGTGACGAACGGATGGAGGACGATGGAGACCCAGCGCGCGACGCGGCGTCGCGCATCGAGGAAGGGGCGGGGCTGCACGGGTCGCACGGGTGCCAGAGGAGCCGGACGCTCGTCAGCTGCAACGCCGCATCCATCGGCGCGCGGCCATTGCGAGCGATCCCAGGGCGCTCACGAGCAGCACGGCCAGCAGGCCGCAGAGCCACAGCACGTGCCACGCGATGTAGCCCGTGCCGTGCAGCACGAATATGGCGGACAGCATCGTCCACGGCACCAGCATGGCGCTGCCGGCGAGCGCGCGCTTCCAGAGCGGCCAGCCCCCGCCGCCCACGAGCACCACCCACACCAGCAGCGCCTCCATGGCCATGAGGAGACACACGAACGCGACCGGCGGCGCGCTCCACCGCCACGCCGCACGCTCGGCCGCCGAGGCGAAGTGGTAGCTGTCCCGCCGACGCGAGATCCAGAAGGCGGCGCCCACGCTGCACGCGTACGCAGCGGCGCACAGCAGCGTGATTCGTCGCGTCCGCTCGTGGATCATCCGCAACGCGTCGTCATTCGTCCGCCGCGAGCGCCGCCGCCCACGGATGCGCCGGCGCCGCGCGCACCAGCGCCGCCTGCAGCCACGCGCGCCCCTCGGCGTCGAGGAGCGGCTGCGCGGCGCGGAAGTCCCGATCGTCCGCCGCGCGCGGCGCCTTCGACTTGTACAGCAGCACGACCTCCGGCGCCAGCGCGCGCAGGCCGCCGCCGACATCGCGGATCGCGCGCGCCAGCGGCAGGCGGACCGCCGCGTCGCGGCGATAGACCCAGTCGGTCGCATCGCGCTCGTTCAGCAGGAGCTCGAGCGGGGGCTCGCCGCGCCCCGCGGGCGGCCGCGCGTGCAGCTCGTGCACCGGCAGCTCGAGCCGGGTGCCGGGCATCCACGGCACGAGGCGGCCATCGACGACCGCGTCGAGGTGCCAGTCGGGCAGCGCGGCGCGCAGCGCGTCCTGGTCGTCGCGGAAGACGGCGACGTCGACGTCCGCGTGCGCGCGCGTCACGCGGCCGAGCGCGAGATCGAGCGCCCATCCGCCGGCGATCGCCCACGGGGCCCGTAGCGCGCGCAGCGCGTCCGCCGCGGCGCGGACCGCGTGCGCGTCGTCGGCCGGCATCGTCGGCTCACCCGCCATGCGGACGGACGACCACGCGCGCGGGAAGCTTGCGGCGCTCCAGGAACCCCGACAGCCGACCGTCGGGGGTGCGCGCGCCGTAGCGCCACTTGATGTAGGGCCGCGCGCCGTCGCCCGGCGGGAACTCGGTGCCGAGGTACTCCTGCTCGTCGGGCGTGAGCTCGCGGGCGGAGCCGTCGTCCTCCACCCAGACGAACTGCGTGGGGTCGGGCGCGTCGCGGGACGGTCCTTCGGATCCGCTCATGGTGCGCACCGGTCGATTGTCACTGCGTGGGCTCCGCGAAGTCGAAGGGCGCGCCGCCCGCGAGCTGGTCGCTCGTCAGCGTGGGGCACCAGTAGCGCTCGACGTGCGCGACCATCTGCGCGTTGCCGTGGCGATGCCCGCGTGGATCGCGATGGTAGGCGTCCGTGAGGTCGCGGCAGAGCACCGGCCGCTTTCCCCAGTAGACCAGCTGCCGGATGCCGTACGGGCGTCCCATGACGCACCGGTTGGCGTGCACGCCCATCACCACCACGTCGTCGATCCCGCGCGCGGCGAGGAGCGCGAGCACGTCCTCGCCGCTGTCCGTCACGGCGTCGACGGGCGCGATCTCGATCGCGTCGATCTGGTGCGTCCACGGATACGGCGGCCCGCCCGCCGTGCACGGATCGCCCGGCGGACAGGCGCACGGGGTCTCGTCCGCCAGCGCCGGCGGCAGCGGCGCTTCCCTCGATGCGTCCCAGTCGTGCCAGTCGATGGGGACCGGGGACTCCACGCGCGGCGCGCGCAGCGCGCGCTCGCGCGCCGGCGTGCCGGCGTAGTGCTCCATGCACCCCGCCGGCGCGTGCACGATCAGCGCGCCGTCGTCCCGCAGCCGCGCGAGCACCGCGTTCATGCGCGGCGCCATCTCGGCGACGCGCCGGGCGGCCGAGACGCACTGGGTGGTGTTCCACATGTCGCAGACGACGACGGCGACCCGCGCGGGATCCCAGTCGTGGCGGACCACGGTGATCGGCGCGCCCGAGGCCGAGCGTGCGCGGAGCGCGACGGTGCGGAGGGGCATGCGTCGTCCGCTAGCGGCGCCCCGGCCACCACCGGCGCCAGTCCACGATCAGCGCGGTGCCGAACCAGACGATGAAGAACAGCAGCACCAGCAGCTGCGCGGAGCCGCGCCCGCCGTACACCGGGCCACGAATCATGAGGCGCAGGGTGCCGGCCACCGCGAGCACCGCGACGGCGAGTCCCACCAGCAGGCCAGGCGTCCACCCCTGCTCGGGTGCCGAGCGCGACGCGCCCCGCGGCCGCGCGACCGCGGGCGACCGCTCGCGCACCCGCCGGAGCTGCCGCCGACCGAGCTCGGACTGGATCACGCGCCAGGCCTCGGGGCGGAACGCCTCCGGCCCGAGACGCCGCGCCTCACGCAGCTCCTCGTCGGGTGCGGCCGCGTAGTGGCGAGCGAGGGTCTCTGGATCGGACACGGGATCGGACGGGGGACCGTGCGGGGCGCGCACGTCCAAGGATATCGCGCGGGCGCTCCTCCGCCATCAGAGCTCCAGCAGGTCGCGCCCGACGATGATCTCGCCCGCGAAGTGCGGCCGCACCGCGTCGCGCCACACGTCGTCGCCGACGAAGGGGTACCCGCCCGGCACGAAGTGCGACAGCACCAGCGTCCGCACGCCAGCCTCCGTGGCGATGCGGCCGACCTGCGCCGTCGTCGTGTGGCTCGTCAGCAGGTGCTCGCGCAGCGTGCGGGCGTTCGGCTCGGCGGCGATCAGCGGCTCGAGCGCCGGCACGTGCATCACCTCGTGCACCAGCACGTCGGCGCCGCGCGCGAGCCGCACGAGCGCCGGCGACGGCCGCGTGTCGCCCGAGATCACGATCGAGCGCCCGGGGCAGTCGAAGCGGTACGCGAACGACGGCACCACGGGCGGATGCTCCACCAGGGCCGCCGTGACGCGGACGTTCGCGTCCTGCAGCACCAGCCCGCCCGCGCGGAGCTCGTGCGGCACGATCAGGTCGCGCAGCGGCGGGCGCCCCTCGTCGGCGATGCGCGTGCGGATGTCGGCGTCGTTGAGCGCGAGGAACTGCCGCGTCATCGCGGCCAGCGGCGGCGGGCCGTACGTGTCGACGCGCGTCGCGAGGTCGGTCGCCCACGCCAGCAGCAGGAGGTTGCCGTAGTCCGCGTTGTGGTCGGAGTGGTGGTGCGTGACGAACACGCCGCGGATCGACCCGAGCTTGAGCTTCGCCTGCACGAGCTGCCGCGCCACGCCGTTGCCGCAGTCGATCACGTACGCCGCGCCGTCGACGACGATCACCTGCGCGGGCGCGGCGCGGTTCGGCTTGGGCGTGGGCCCGCCGCCGGTGCCGAGCAGGATGAGGCGCGTGCGAGGCTGCGCCATCGCGCCCGACGCGCGCAGCGGCAGCCCGGCGATCGCCGCCGCACCTGCGCCGAGGAACTCGCGCCGCGTCAGCGCGTGACCGTTCACGACCGCCTTACGACGTCGGCGGGCGCGTCGAGTCGGGCTTCGGCGGGGTGCCGGGCACGACGCCGCCCTGCATCGCCGCCTGCATGCGCTCCATGAGCTGCGGCATCGCCGCCTGGAGGCGCCGCGTCGACAGCTCGTTCGACTTCGCCATCAGCGCGGGCAGCTTCGTGAGCATCTTCTGGCCGAGCGGCGTCTCGTAGAAGACGATCAGCTCGCGCACCTCGGGCTCGGTGAACACCTCGAGGTAGACGCGCATGAACTCCGGCTCGAGGACCTTCCAGTCCATCTGCTCGCGGTAGAAGTCGCGCAGGACGCCGGCGTACGGGGCGAGCTGCGGCATCTGGCGCAGCTGCGCGGCGAGCATGGTCTCGATGTTCCCCTCGGTCATCTCGCGGACGCGCGTGACCTGCAGGAGGCGCTGCACGGCGGCGCGGTGCGCGGCGTCGGGCGCGGGCTGCTGCGCGGCGATGGGCGTGGCCGCGACGGCGAGCGTGAGCGCGACGAGCGTGAGGAGGCGGGTGGGCCGCATGGGGCGCTCTCGGCGAATGAGGGTGGTCGTCCGGCGTGCGGTGCGGCTCCCAATCTGGCACGGTGGCGCCGGACGCGCCCGTGCCGTGGTGCGCAGCGCCGGCGTCGGCGGCGGCGCACGACTGCCTCAGCGCGGGCGTCCGCCCATGCGCACGTCGGTCTCGCGGTGCGGGCCCCGGTCGGTCGTGTGGAACGACAGCGGGACGTGCACCCACGCCGGGACGCGGCACCCCTCGATGACGTACGGCGCGAACCGCGTCTCCAGCCACGTCTCGGCCAGCGTGCGGTTGACCTGGTTGTTGCGCGTGTTCGGGTGCGCCTCGCGCACCCTGCCGTCCGCATCCAGCACGAGCAGCACGCTGAGCGTGCCGTCGATCTTCACGTCGGCGTTGTACAGGCGCCGGAACGTGCGGCTCATGCGCTCGTGGAACGCCGGGTCGAGCAGCGGCGTGAGCTGCCCGGCGTCGAGGATGACCACCTCGGTTCCCGCGGGAAAGAGCGCGCCGCGCGCGAGCGTCGCGCGGAGCTGGTCGCGCGTCTGGCCGGGCGGCACCATGACCGCGGCGCGCCGGATCCCCGACTCGTGGCACGCGGGCGGCCCGGCCTCCTTCAGCACACGGTCCCGTGCGGAGTCGGGCGCCGTCTGCGCCTGGGCGTCGTCAGCGGTCGCGACGCTGGCCAGGAGCGCGACGGCGAGCGGTGTGAGGGAGCGATGCATGGCTCGTGGAGCAGGGCGCCCCGGTGCGTGCTCGGTCGGAGGGCCCGCGTCGGCCACTGCCGGAAGAGACGCGCGAGGGCGCGCCGCGGCAAGCCCGGCCGCCCGTGCTCAGTCGCCGGGCGCCGCGAGCAGCAGGTACAGCACGGTCAGCCCCGCGAGCAGCCACTGCACCACCGTGGCCGCGCGTCGTCCGCCGCCAGCCTCACCGACGAGGCGGAGCACGGCGATGACGACGAACATCACTGGGACGACGACGACCGTCGGCACGCCGGGCCGATCGTCGCGCGCGTAGCCGAGCAGCAGCGACGCGACGAACGCCAGCGCGCCGGCGGCGAGCAGGAGCTGCACGCCACGCGCGACGAGGTGGGGCGTCGAGGGCGGGAGCGGTGCGTCGGGATCGGGCATGCTCGTCGTCACTGAGGGTGGGACTGCCTACTCGGCCGGGATCAGCTCCAACGTCGTCGCCTCCCGCTCCGGCTCCGCGAAACCGCGCACCCACTGCTGCGAGGCTGGCGTGTGGTACTTGCGCGCGTAGGCCGCCGTGACGGCGCTGCGGAGCCGGGCGCTCCGCACCGGACGCGCGAGGACCGGGATCTCGCGCCCGTCCTTTCCGCCGAGCACGATGCTCCCGCGTGGCTCCGCGCGGAGCGCGCGATGCCATCCCGTCGGTTTGTCGTTCCACGACCGGACGAACACGCGGCGCTCGACCACCACCACCCAGACGCCGGTGTGCTTGTGGACGGTCCCGGAGCGCACCCCGAGGATCTTCGCCCGGTCCAGCGCTTCCACCTCGGGTTCCGCGAAGCGAGGTCCGGCCGCCATCGTCGTCTCCGTGCTCGAAGAAGTGCCGCGGGCTCGCGGCGACCGCCGGACGCCCACGTTCGGCTGCGCGCCTGCGCCGCGGCCCGCGCTGGCTTGCTCACGCACGCATCGTCGCTGCTCCGAGCGCCCCAGCCTCGCTCAGACCCGGCGTCGATTGCCTCGGATGAGCAGGCCGACCCCGACGACCAGCAGGATGCCACCGTACACCGCCCACTTCATCTGGCCGGTCATGAAGCTACCCGGCAGGACGTTGATTCCCTGCAGGATCCAGACGGCACCCATGATCGAGCACAGGGCGCCGATGACGTTCAGTGCGATCCTCATCGTGTGACCGGAAGATGGGGTCCGTACGTCCGCCAAACGCGCACGTTCAGATGCGTCGGGAGACCATGAGCGGCGAGGCGCAGCCGAGGCGAGCCCCAGGCGCCTACGTCAGCTGCAACGGTCCGTTCGGGGGCGGGCGGCTGCCCCGGCAGCCGGCGCGGCGGGCGCGGGGCACTCGGCGTCGGCACCGGCGCGCCGTCGGCCTCCTTCCAGACGCACGCGTGCTCCTCGCCCGGCTGTACGGCGGCGAACGTGCGGGGCGGCACCTTGCAGCGCGCGCCATCGTCGGCGACCAGGGTGGCCTCCCCCTCCTTGGCGGCCACGATCTTACGCGTGAGGGCGTGACCGCCGGGCAGCGGAATGCAGCCGCCGAGGAGCAGGAGCGGGAAGGCTGCGCCGGCGAGCGGCAGCACGGCCGAGGATCGAGCGCGTCGCCTGGGCACGGTCATACTCTCCCGGTGTTCAGGGGGTTGTCGCCACCTGGCGCCCACGTTCAGCGGCGGAGGCGCGCGGCTGGAGCCATGGCCACGGCTGGAGCGGGGCGCGCCTCCGTCAACTGCAGCTCCTCGTTGGCCGCCACGGCGGCCGGTGCGGTCGGGGGAGCCGGCGCGGCCGGGGCGAACAGCCGTCGGAGCACCAGCGCCGCGAGCACCACCCCGCCCACCGCACACCAGAGCCAACCGAAGCGGATGGGCGCCGGCCCGCCCCGGAACGCGGCGCTCAGGAGCAGATCGCCGCCGACGCCGCCGATCAGGGCGCCGACGGACACCCCGAGCGCCGCCCAGCCGATCGGCACCCGCCGCAGCAGGGCCCACGCCACCGGCGGGCCGACCAGCGCGCCGAGCAGCGCGCCGCGCGGCAGCAGGAGACCCAGGAGGCCCGGGTCGAGCGCCAAGTGAAGTGCGTGGGCCAGGCGGCCGCGAGGCAGGCCCACCGACAGCATGATCGTGATGTGGCCGACGAGCGTGATGGCGGCACCCGCGGCCGCGCCGAGGGCGACGAGACCGATGGTCACGCCGACGATCCGAGCAGCGCGGCGCATGCGAGGGGGAGGAGGGGTTGTGGTGTGCGGCCAACGTCCACGTTCAGCGGCGTAGGAATTCAATGGAGCCGAGGCGGAGCCCCGAGGCGCACCAGGGCCCGCACGTCAGCTGCAACGCTACGTTCGGCGGCTGGTCGCTCACGCCGTGAGCGCCAACCCGACCAGCACGGCGAGGAGCGCTGGTGCGGCGAAGACGAGCGCCTCGTTCCGCGCGCGCCAGCCGACGGCGGTGAAGGCCGCCCGTGGCGCGAGCGGGCCGCGCGTCAGCGCCAGCCACCGGGCGCGCGGCTCCCTGGGGTCGAGGTGGCGTAGGGCGCAGGCATACCGGACCACGGCGACGCAGCCGAAGGCCCACGCCCAGCCGATGGCATGGTAGATCGTCGGAATCTCAGTGCCCATAGGATCCGTGTCCGCCGAACGCTGGTTGGACGGCGAAGCGAAGCGCGACGGCGACGCCGCCACCCGTTGCGGTCGTGGTCCGCGCGCGAGAATCGTCAGTCGTCGCTCGAAGAGCCTCCATCACTTCCGTCGCTTCCGTCGCTTCCGTCGCTTCCGTCGCCGGCCGCGTCGTGATCGCCCGCCGCGAAATCCGACGCATCGAGCGCGAGGGTGGTCGCGAGGTCCCGCTCCGCGAAGTACCGGTCGCTGCCGGCGTTCACCCGGCGGCGCATGGCCGGCGAGCCGGGCGCGCGCGAGACGCGCCACGCGATGCCACCGACGAGCAGCAGCGCTGCGATCATGAGAACGGCCACGGGCATCCTCCGGTCGGTGGTGTCGTGCAGCTAGCGCGATGCCGTGCGCACGTACTCGTCGACGTTCCGCGCCAGCACGTCCAGCGGCACGTTGCCGCCGCGCACGACCGCGTCGTCGAACGCCCGCAGGTCGAACTTCGCGCCCAGCGCCGCCGTCGCCCGCTCGCGCTGCCGCACGATCTCGCTGTGGCCCACCTTGTAGCCGCACGCCTGCCCCGGCCACGAGCAGTAGCGATCGACCTCGCTCGCCACCTCCAGCGGGTTCGAGCCGTTGACGTCGACGAAGTACTGCACGCCCTGCGCGCGCGTCCACCCCTTCGCGTGGATGCCGGTGTCCACCACGAGGCGGCACGCGCGGAACGCCAGCGACTGGAGGTAGCCGAGCCGCCCCACGTGGTCCGTCGCGTACGCGCCCAGCTCGTCGGCCAGCTGCTCGGCGTACAGCGCCCAGCCCTCGGAGTACGCGTTGAAGGCGAGCATCTGCCGGATGAGCGGCATGTCGTGCGTGTACTCGCCCTGCCACACGTGGCCGGGGATCGCCTCGTGGAAGGTCAGGTCGGCGAGGCTGTAGCGGCTGTGCAGCGCCGTCGTGCGCAGGTTGATCCACATGCGGCCGGGGATCTTGCCGTCGATCGAGCCCGCGCCGCCGTACGCCGCGGGCGCGCCGGGCTCCTCCTCCGGCGGCAGCCGCTTCACCTCCATGTTCGGGTTCACGACGGTGTGGAACGCGCGCGGCATCTGCGCACGGATCCACGCCAGGCGCTCGTGGATGAACGCCAGGATCTCGGCGCGCCCCGCGTCGCCCTCGGCGAACTGGTAGCGCGGGTCCTTCGCCAGCGCCTGCATGCGCGCGCCCACGCTGCCGCCCGTGAGGCCGATCTCCTTCAGGATCGGCTCCATCTGCGCGTGCAGCCGCGCGACCTCGCTGCGCCCCAGCTCGTGGATCTCGTCGGGCGACATGCTCGTCGTCGTCGACGCCTTGAGCGCCCAGCGGTAGAACTCCGCGCCGTGCGGCCGCGCCGCGATCCCCGGCGCATCCGTCGCCACGCGCCGCTGCGCCTGCAGCTCGGCCAGCTGGCGCTCGAGCGCGGGCGCGATCTCCTGCACGACGATCGTGCGCGCGCGGCCGGCCCAGTCGCCGGGGATCTTCGCCGTGCGCCGCACGAGCGAGTCGACGAGCGTCCCTCCCGCGCGCGCGCCCTGCACGGAGAGCGTCATCTGCCTGATGGCCTTGTCGAGCAGGAACGCCGGCGGCACGAGCCCCGCCGCGCGCGCCGCCTGCACGCGCCCGAGCTCTCCATCCAGCTGCCGCGCGTACGCCGTCAGGCGCGCGAGGTACGCCTCGGCGTCGGGCGCGCTCTCGACGCGATGGTCGGTGTCGAGGAAGCGCGGGACGTCGAGGTACGCGCCGACGTTCTGGACGACGACGTACGGCGTGTTGCGCCAGCCGCCGACGGTGATGTCGCCGTACGGCAGCGCGAACCCCTCCAGCGCCGTCGCGTACGCGCTGCGCACCACCTCGACGCTCGTGCGCGTGGCGTGCGACAGGCCGCTGGTGTCGAGCGCACGCACGCGCTCCAGATCCGTCTTCAGCTGCGCGGCGATGCGACGCTGCCCCTCGGCCGACCGGTCGCCGAGCGCGCTGCGCAGCGCGGCGCGCGCGCCCGTGTCGATGCCGAGCGACGTCGCCTGCTCGGGCGACAGGCGGAGGAGGTTCTCGGCCACCTCGTCGAGCAGCGCGCGCGCGGCGGCGTCGCCGGACGCCACGGGAGTGGGCGTCGCGCCGCCTCCGCAGGCGGACAGGAGGGGGAGGGCCGCGGCGGCGGCGAGAGCCGCGATCACCTCGCGTCGATTGAGGGCGCCGTCGGCGCGCGCGCGGTCGTCGTGCATGCTGGTCCCGGTCGGATGGAGGCGACGTGCGAGGACGATCAATGTGCAGCGCGGACCGACCACGCGCCCGCGAGCCCGCCCATGCGCCATCCGCCGCTGACGGCGTCACGCGCGGCCCGCGCGAACAGGTCGGCGAAGGGCACGTTCCTCCCGAGGGGGACGTTGCTCGTGAACGTGCCGGCGAGCTCGCCATCCCGGCCCGTCACGACGGCGCGCCAGTCGCCGCTGCGGAGCGCGGGCGTCCACGCCGCCGACCAGGCACCGCTGGCCCGCGTCCCGCCGCTCGCGTCCGCGAGCGTCCACGTGCCGGTGACGGTGCCGCCCGTCGAGTCGGGCACCGCGGTCCACGTGCCGCCGAGCGTGAGCCCGGTGGTGCTGCGCGCGCTCCAGGTGCCGGAGCGCTCGGCGCGCGCGTCGGCCGGCGCGTCCTTGCGCACGACGGCCTGCGCGTCCGCCGCATCGACGACGGGGAGCAGCAGCAGGCAGAGGACGAGGAGTGATGTGCGGAGCATGGGATCACCGCGCGTCGCGCGTCGCGGCCTGGGCGGCCTGCAGGGCGCACGCGATCTGGAGGGTGAGCTCCGCGGCCGTGTGCACGATGTGCCTCCGGGATGCCGGTACGTGAGCTAGCGTCCGCCTTCGGTACGTCCGCCTTCGGTCGCGAAGTAGAGCATGTCGAAGTTGCCCGGCGCGTGCCCGAGCTCGCGCAGCAGCAGCGCCACCTGCCCGCGATGGTGCACCGCGTGGAGCGCCGCGTGCTGCAGCAGCGCGCCGACCGTCGCGACCGACGTCGGCCCGCCGAAGGAGAACGCGACCTCGCGCGCGAGATCGTCGTCCGTCAGCCCGGCCAGCAGCTCGCGCGCGTAGCCTTCCACGCGCGCCCACTCGGCGATCAGCGCAGCAGGTGTCGGGTAGCGCTCGGGCGTCAGCCGCTCGCCCCGCGCGTGGCCGCCGCACCGCTCCACCCACCCCCACTCGGCGCTCATGACGTGGACCAGCGTGTTGCGCACCGAGCCGTAGCTGCCGGCGACGGGCCGCACGAACTCCTCCGGCGTGAGCCGCGCGACGGCCGCGAGGAGGCGCGCGTTGGCCCAGGAGTCGTAGTCGTACAGGCGCACGAGGTCGGGGACGCGCATGGCTAGAACCCGGTGCGCACGCCGGTGCCGCTGCCGTCGTGGAACACGGTGATCACGCGCCCCTGCGCGCGGAACGACCGCATGCCGCCGGCGCCGCCCGCATCGCCGCGCACGGCGAGCGGCGCCTTGCCCAGCGACATCATCGAGATCCTGCGGCCGGGCAGCCGACCCGGGAGCGTCGCCACGCGCCCGATCTCCGACGCGCGGACCAGGTGAAGTCCCGCCTCACGCCCGAAGACGAGGATCCAGGGCGCCCGGCCGCCGTCGGCCCGCACGTCGAGGCGCCACGTCGGCGGCGGTCCCGCCGGCTCGGGCGGGAGCGGGCGACGCGACACGGCCCACAGCCCCGCGCCCGTGGCGAGCAGCAGCGCGAGCACCGCTCCGCCGACCATCCGATGCCCGCGCGGGGCGCGCGGCCGCCGCCACTCGGCGACGGGCGCGTACTCGTGGGCGAAGCCCGGTCGCGGTGCGGGCGCGGGGCGCACCGCAGGATCGGAGTGCGGGTGCATGTCGTCGGACCTCTGCCGGTGTGGGCGCCGAGCGGCGTGCGACCCGCTAGACGTCGCTATCATGCGTCCGGAGCCCGTCAGCTGCAACGCTTCGCTAGCCGGTGCCTTCCGTCGTCTCCGCTGCGGACGGCCCGGGATCGAGGCGACGGACGCGCCGGGCGACGTAGCGGAAGCTCTCCTGGTCCGCCCGGTAGAACTCCACCGCCACGCGGTCGCCCGGCGTCAGCGACCTGAACCCGGGCATGTCGAGCGCCGAGAAGTGGCACCAGATGTCCCAGGGTGCGGTCGCCGTGCTGGCGATCACGCCGGTGCCCTGCTCGTCGCGCCAGCGCAGGACCGTGCCTTCGGCGGTGCGCAGCGTGCCGGGCGGCTCGGGTGGCTCGCCGGCCGCCTGACGTGCGGCGTCGGCGGAGATGGGATCGCGTTCCATCATTGTCGGTGCGCTATCGTCGGTTGGGCCGGACCCACCGCGCGGAGCCCGTCACGCTGTCCACCGCGCGCTCGAGCGCCCGCAGCGCCGCGCCGCGGCATGTCATCCGCAGGCCGCCGAGCAGCCAGGAGACCGGACGAAGCACAGGGCGTCGCACCGATGCTCGCATCAGCTGCCCGAGGGCTCGGCGCCGTACTGCCGCTCGCGCAGGAACTGCGCGATCGCGGCCGAGTCGAGCGTCACGTCCAGCGTGCGCGGCCGCACGCCGCAGCGCACCAGCATCCCGGTGCCCGCGCTCGTCGCGACGACGCACGCGTCGTCCACCGCGCACGCCGCCGCGGCGGACGGCGAGAGCTGCCGCGGCGCGCCCGTGAACTGCATGACGCGCTGCGTCCCCGTCACGCCGTCGTCCGACGGCGCGGGCCCCTCGATCCAGGTGGCCGAGCGGAAGACGACGACGTCGTTGCGCCCCGTGCCGAAGGCCTGGGCTGCGGTCGGCTCGTCCACGATGCCATCGACCGCCTCGGCCGTGAGGCGGAACGCCTCGAAGTCGGGCTCGACGTCCGCGCCCTCGACGCCGATGCGGATGGTGCCGCCCTCCGCGAGCGCGACGAGCAGCGTGTCGTCGCCGACGTGGTAGCCCGCCCACGGGCGCCGGAGCCGGCCGAGGGCGTCGATGGTCGCGTCGGTCGCGAGGTACTGGTACTGGCGCACGGTGGTCGGCTCGTCACGGGTGGACGCACAAGCTACCACCATTCAGCGCACGGTCACCACGATGCTGTCGCGCTGCCCGCCGCTCTCGGCCCGCAGGACGACGGTGCCGGCGCGCACGGCGTGCGCCCGCGCCGCCGAGACGCCGACGTCGAGGTTCGGCACCGCGACGGAGGCGAGACGGACCACCGTCGTGTCGCCGCTCGACCACCGCGGCAGGCGCTGTCGACGCGTGATCGCGCGGCCATCGTCGTCCAGCGCCACCGCCTGCACCAGCACCGAGTCGCCGACTGACAGCGTCGCGGTGGCGGGCGTCGCGACGACACGTGCGACAGCGGGCGGCGCGCCGTCGACGTAGGCGAGGTGGCAGGACGCCAGCGCCGCGGCGCCGACGAGGCACAGGAGGACGCGCGCGACGGGCGTCATGCCGCCGACGCGTCCGCGTACACCCACGCCTCGGCGCCCGACGCGAGCCGCGCGGCGATCCGCACGTAGCCCGCGGGCTCGTACGCGTCGGCGCGCGCGAGCTCGGCGTCCGTCAGCTCGAGCACCGCGCCCGGCACGCGGTCCTCGTCGCGCCCGGTGCGCCGCACGATCGCGTGCTGCGCCCTGCCGCTCGCCGCCACGAACGCGGCGTCGTCGACCGCGTGCTCTTCCCGCGCGAAGCCCACGAGCGCGTCCGGCCGCCCGTCGAGCAGCCGGCCGAAGGTCGCCAGCTGCACCGCGGGGTCGCGCAGCGTGCCGTACGAGAAGAGGAGCGGCATGAGTGGGTGAGGATGATGCTACTGCTGCCGCCGGTCGAAGACGGCCAGCGTGACGGCCGAATTCTGGATGGCCTGCTGGAAGCGCTCGCGCACGTACGTCCGCAGCTCCGGCTTCGCCTCCAGCAGCGGCACGTGCAGCGCGACCGCGTCCAGCAGCGCGATGAAGCGCCGGTAGGTCGCGTGCTCCACGAACGTCGAGAGGACGAACATCCCGGCGCGGTACTCGAGCCGCTCGAAGAACGCGGGGTGCTCCGCGTGGATGCGCCGCACCGCGTCCACGTAGTTCACGAGGATCACCTGATGCTCCGAGGGGTTCCGCGCGAGGAACTCCCGGTACGGCGTCCAGCGCTCCATGGCCGCGGTCTCCAGGATGACGTGGCGCGGATTGCCGAAGTCCAGGTCGCGGATCGCCAGCTCCACCAGGATCGTGGTCACGTCGGCCACCCGCTGCTCCAGCTGCGTCGTCAGCTGTCGCAGATCCTGGAGCAGGAAGGAGACGTGCGCGGCCCCTCCCGACTCGGCGGACGGGAACGCGACCAGCTCCTGCAGGTCGGCCCGGAACTCCTCCTCCAGGCGCCGCCGCCGCGTGACCTGCCGGTCGTTCAGGAAGCGGGTCAGCGCGGCGAGCGCGCCGGCGACCGAGACCAGCATCGTGAGCAGCGGCAGGTAGGGCTCGACCCGCCTCGGCCAGCTGCGCTCCGCGGCTTCCAGCGCGGCGCGCTGCAGCGTCGCGATCTCGAGCCGCAGCTTCTCCAGCTGCGCACGCTGCAGCGAGTCCGCGACGACGCCCGCCGGTCCGGGGCGCACGTCCTGCGCCGCCGCGGGCATGCACGCGAGCGCGGCCATCACGACGAACGGTGCGCGGCGCAGGCCCGGAGACATCGCGGCGCTCAGCGGTGTGCGCGCTCCGCGCGCCGCGCCGCGACGGCGACCACGACACCGGCGGCCACGAGCGCGACGCACGGCCGGCCACACGGCACCTGGCGGACGCGGCGCGACAGGAGCTCGGCGACGCCGAACGCCGCGAGGCCGTAGGCGAGGAGCTCGAGCATGGTGATGCCCGGGTCATGCGCGTTCCAGTCCGTCCACGACATCGGTGCCTCCTCGGGTTCGTGGGTCGACGCCGCGTCCCGACGTCACCGCACGTTACCGCACGACGACGGTGCGCGTGAGCACCCAGGGCACGACGTTCCAGTTGGTCTCCATCCCCTGATTCGCGCCCTCCACGCGAATGATCAGGTGGCCGCGCGCGGTCGCGGGCACCGTGACGCGGTGCTCGATGGTGAGGCCATCGCTCGAGCAGATGCGGGCACCGTTGTTCCGGTTGAACAGCCGGACCACCACGGAGCCGCCGTTCGTCTGCGGCACAGGGCTCACCTCCGCACGTGCGGCCTCGCGCGTGCAGCCACCGCCGAACGTCGCCACGCTCAGCGTGACGCCCGCGCCGAGCGCCACCGTGTCGGGCGCGGTGATCCGCGCGGTCTGCTCGGCGTAGCGCAGGAGCGCGGGCTCGTCGTGCGGGCCGGGATCGGTGAGCGAGCTGCAGCCGGCGAGGGTGACGCAGGCGACGAATGTGACGCGCGCAGCGGTGTAACGAGGTGTCATTACAGCGGGACAGCGAGAGACGAGGGTGAGCGAACTCGATGCGAGCCGAGCGCCACGGGCAGCCACGAGATCCCATCTCGGCCGCAACGCCACGTCGGGAAGCGCCGTGAACACGGGAATCACGGCCGCGCCGTCACGGTGAGCGGCAGCACCACGATGTGCGACTCGCCTCCGGTGCCCGTGAGGCGTGCGGTGAGCACCGTCTCACCGGCTGCATGCGCGCGCAGCATGGCTGGACGACTGACGGGCACCGCCGCCTCGATGCTCGCGACCTCCGGACGCGTGCTGGTCCACGTGACCATCGAGGGCAGGCGGCGGCCACTCCCGTTCGTCAGCGTCAGCACGAGCGCGGCGGTGTCCCCGACCGCGATCCGGGACACCACCGGCATGACCTGCGCCATCTCGAAGCCGCCGCAATCGAGACACGACACGTCCGCCCCGCGGCACGCGAGGGCCGAAGCCACGGCACTCGTGAACACGACGTATCGCCGGAAGCGCAGTGCGGGGTGCCTCGATGTATGCATGCCGATCCTTGCCTCTCTCCCGAGCGCCGCGGGGCAGCCCGCGCGCGAGTCAACGGCTGAACGTCAGTCCGAGCGTACCGAAGGTGCTGCGATGCGCCGTGTGATGCCGCGCCTCGGCGAACAGCGCGAGCCGCGGGCGCTCCAGCCGCGTGCCCGCGCCGCCAGCGGCTCCGACGCGTGGGCCGACACCTCCGACCCCATAGACGCCTGCTCCGGCCACCACGTACGGACGCAGACGCCCCACGCTGCCAACGCCGACGCTGCCCAGCGGCGCGAGCGCGTTCGCGCCCATCGAGACCGGACCGACGTCGGAGTTCCCCATGAGCCACAGCGCGTCGAGGCGAAGCTCCGCGATGCCGCGGCGAGGCGCGAGGCCGAGTGTGGCGAGCGCGTGCGGGCTCGAGCCGCGATGAGCGCGTCCGGTGACCGGAGCCCCGGCGACGCCGCCGCCCAGTCCGACGCGCACGGTTGGCCGCTGTGCGCCGGCAGCCAGGAGGGGGGCCGTGAGCGCGAGCGGGAGCAGGCAGGACAGCGGGCGGAGCGACGCCATGGATCGTGCGGTGGGAGATCGGAGAGTGTGGCTGTCCCGAGAGTGTGTCTGCCCAAGGCCCGCGTTCAGCTGCCAGCGCGACCTGCGTGGATGCCCGGGCGCGTCCTACTGGATCGTGATCGGCACCGAGACCACCGATTGCGAGGCGCTGTCGATCACGGTCATGGTCGCCGTCCCTGCCGAAAGCGCGCGCAGGCGAACGCTTCGGGTATCCGGCGCCACCGACTCGACCACCACGACGGACCGCCGGTCGATCGTCCAGGAGACGCGTAGCTTCGGCTCCGGCGTGTTCGCAGCCCACGTCGCACGGACGCGCGCGGTGTCGCCAACGGCGAGACGAACGCTGAGCGGATCGGTCAGCATGCCGGGGCCGAACGGCGTGAAGGGCGGCTCGGCCTCGGAGCAGCCAAGCAGGGCGCAGAACGCCGCGAGTGTGATGGAGCGTATGGGCCGCATGGAAGGAGCGCGTGTTCGCATGACGTTTCAGAACGCGGGCCCGAACTCCAGCAACGTCACCACCCCGCGCCTTCCGGTCGCCCGCTCCAGCGTGACGGCGCGCACGCCCGCGGCCCACGTGCGCGTGCCGATCGCGAAGCGCGTCCCCACGCCCACGCTCCCCTGCAGCCCCAGCGCGCGGATGCCCTGCTCGCAGCCGCGCCCGGCGGAGAGGCAGCCGATGCCCCACGCGCTGTACGGCCCCGCGCCCGCCTGCGCGTAGACGCCGCGTCCTCCGACGCTGCCACCGGGTCCGACGACGAGCAGCGCCGACGCCCACGCGGCGCCACTCAGCAGACGCGTGTCGCAAATGCGTGCGCCCAGGGTGCACACCATGCCCTCGGTCGCGAAGCCGAGCCCCGCGAGCTCCGCCTCCAGGCGTGCACCGCGCCACTGCCGCACGCGCGCCGCGACGCTCGCGCCCACGCCGGGCGCCGCGATGTTCTCGGAGATGCCGCCGCCCAGCAGCACCGCGGCGTGCGCACGCGGGCCGGCGGATTGCGCGGCGAGGGGCGCGGCATGGGCGAGGACGGTGCACACGCAGCACAGCACCGTCAGGCGATCGAACGCGCGCTTCCCTTGCATCGGCTACGGCTACCGGCTCGGACTCCATCGCGGGGCCCGCGTCGGCCGCCTGCGCCTCAATGGAGCCGGTGCGCGCGACTCCGGCAAGTCCTCACGCGAGCGCGCGTGGCGCCGCGCTCACGGCACGCGCGACCAGTGCGTGACCGCGCGCGTGCCCAGGATGGTGAGCGTCGCGACCTGTCCGGTGTCGTCGCGCTCGAGGACGAAGCGCGCCTGGCCGGGCGCCTCGAAGACCGAGGGGCTCAGCGCGATCAGCGGGTCCACGCCGCCGTCGCCGCGCCGCACCACCAGGCCGCCGTCGCGCACCGCGAGCTCCAGCACCACGCTACCCTCGCGCTGCCGGTAGCGGCCGGCGTATGCCGACAGGCGCTCGGTCGGCACCGGGTAGGGCACCACGGCCGGCGGGATGCGGGTGGACTGCGCGGCGACCACGCGCCAGCCGCCCGCGTCGCGCCGCATCACCGTGACGAAGCGGTAGACCGACCGGGCGGAGCCGACCGTCTCCGCGAAGCGACTCGTGACCACCGCGCCGTCGCTCCAGCGCTGCAGCACCTCGTCCTCCCACTCCAGCCGCACCTGCGTGGAGTCGCCGCGCGTGCCCGCGTCCGCGAGCACCGCCGCGTGTCCGAGCACCCGGCCCGTGCTCATCGTGAGCACGACCTGCGGCGCGGAGAGCGCGCGCACGCGGGCCGTGTCGCCGAGCGTGAAGGCGCGCCACCACGCGCGGTGGGCGTCGCGCACATCGGCATCGGCCGCGGATCCGACCGCCTGCGCCGGAGCCGGCACGGACGCCGTCCGCGCGGCGCACGCGCCGAGCATGACGCAGGCCGCAGGCAGGATCGCTCGGAGGCGCATCAGCGCAGCCGCACCCGCGCCAGGTGCACGCCGCTCGCGTCGCGCATCGACAGGTAGACGACGCGCCCGCGCCCGAAGCCCGCCAGCTGATAGCCGGGCGGCAGCTGCAGCCGGTCCACCAGCACGCCCTTACGGTCCACGACGTCGTACACCGGCCCACCCGGCACCGGCTTCGGCAGCGTCGGGCGGATCCACAGGTTGCCATCCGCGTCCGCGCGTACCGCGTTCGTCGCGAACGGCGGACGGAAGCTCGGCAGCTCGGCGGGATCCACCACCGACGGCTCGCGCATCGTCGGCATCGACGGCGTGTTGCCGCCGCCCCCCACGATCGGCGCGGGGATGCACGACGGCGTGGTGCCGGTCATCTTCGGCTCCTCGTCCGCCGCGCACGCGTACACGTAGCGCTGCGGGAACGACGCGCCCGGCGGCAGCTTCCAGCTGCGCGCGAAGCCGAGCGGCATCGAGTAGCCCTCGGGGATCGTGAAGCCCGCGGGATACGCCTTCCCGTAGCTGTTCACCCAGCGGATCATCGACGTCACGTAGTTCCCGACCGCCGAGCGCCGCTGCGCGCTCTTCACCGAGTCCACCAGCCGCTCGCGGTCGGCGTCCGTCATGCGCTGCCAGTCGAACGGCAGCTTCGGGCCCGCGGTGCGCGTCCCGTCGGGGTTCAGGTAGTCGATGCGGTAGTCGATCCCGCGCACGAACGCGACCGAGCCGTCCGGGAGCACGGCCCAGTCGTCGGTCATCGGCATCGGGTTGATGACGTTGAAGACGTTGATGCCGCCGTCGCCCTGGCGGCGCACGACGTACGACGTCTTCGGGATGCGGATCGCGCCGACGGTGTCCTGCGTGCGCGTGTCGAGGTCCATCGCGACGATGAACGCCGAGTCGGGCTCCTGCGGGAACCACGGCACGCCGCGCGGCGGCGCCACCGTGGGCCGCGCGGGCCGCGCGGGGATGCGGTACACGAGCCGTCCGCGCGCGTCCGCGCCCACCGACGCGGACGATCCGCCCTGCTGGCCCGTGAGCCATCCCACGTCCTGCACGCGGGGCACCGAGCGCACGCGCGCGACCTTGCCCTGCGGGTCGAGCACCAGCATCACGAACGACGCCGGGTCGACGAACAGCGTCGAGTCGCCGCGGTACGGGATCAGCGTCCCCTGCCGCGTCCCGTACGTGTTCTCCACCTCGGCCAGCGAGTCGAGGACGACGCCGACGGTCTTCAGCGTCGTGTCCATCAGCAGCAGCCGGCGCCGCGCGCCGTCGTTCAGCAGCACGCGGCCGTCGGGCAGCTCGCGCACGCTCGTGATGACGCCGAGCGGCTCGGTGGAGACCGCGGACGCGGTGGAGATGCGGCGCACGGGGACGCCGCCCGGAAGCGCGGGCCGCGTGGCTGAATCAGCCGACGCCGGAGGGGCCTGCAGCTGCGCCTGCGCGGCCGAAGTGGCGAGCAGCAGCGCGGCCAGCGTGAGTCGCGTGCGCATCAGAAGCCGCCTCCTCCCCCCGTCACGAGGCTGCCGGCGCCGACGTAGATGCCGATGCCGTTGCGGATGGCGTCGAGGTAGCGCGGGTCGAGCACGGTCAGCACGGAGGCCGGCAGCTTGCGGCGCTGCGCCGGCGTGAGCAGCGCGCGGATCGCCGGCCCGACGCGCGCCAGCATGTCGAGCTGCGCGCGGCGGGCCCGCGCGTAGCGGTCGTACGCGTCGTCCTCGTCGAAGCGCGTCGGGAGCGCCGCGAAGTGGCGCGCCACCGGCGCCCACAGCGAGTCCGAGCGGTACGTGTAGCGGCGGTTCATCGCGGCGAGGCTGTCCGCCTGCAGCGCCGTCAGGCGCAGCGAGTCCTGCTGGCGGAGGATCGTCGCCATCGGGTTCGTGAGGCCGGACGGGCCGACATTGCGGAAGAACGACTCCGGGAACCGCGAGCCCGGCCGCGTGCGCCCGGTGCCGAGCTGCTGCTGGAGGTTCTGCCGCTCGCGCACGGGGCCGAGGTCGATCTTCACCGACGCCGTCAGCGTCACCGGCGAGCGCAGCGTGAGGAGCTGCGGCCGCGACGCGCCGAAGCGCTGGTTCACCTCGTAGCGGTAGCGCTGCGTGGCGGGATCGAAGCCGCGCACGTAGAGCAGCGCCTGGTCGGGCGTCGCGTTCTGCCCCCAGCCGCGCAGGCTCCCCGATCCATTCAGCAGCAGGTCGGCGGCGCCGAGCGGGTTGCTGAGCGCGAACGACGCCGAGGTGCGCTGCGGCAGTCGGAACTTCGCGCGGTCCACCGTGATGTTGAGCGACGCGGTGGAGCTCCACGGCCCGCGGCAGCTGTTGCGCGCGGCGATGCGGCCGGCCTGCCGCAGGAGGCACTCGCGCGCGGCCGGCGACGTGTGCGCCAGCAGGTCGCGCATCCCCGCGGCGAGCGCGGGATCGGCGGCTGATTGGTCGTACACGAACGCGCGGTCGTTGGAGTAGCCGTCGCCGTTCACGTCGCCGGCGATGGTCGGCGTGTACGCGCTCCCCGACACGAACGCGCCGTTCCAGTTCACCTGCACCGCGTCGAAGAAGGTGTAGCGCAGGTTGTAGTTGATCTGGTGTGGCCCCTGCGCCGCGCGCGCCCACACGACGTCGAGCGGGTTGCCGGCGGTGCTCGAGAAGCCGGACACCTGCTCGCGCACGTGCGAGAACGTGTACGCCGCGCTCCACCCGAACCGGCTCGGCCCGCGCTGGATGGGGGAGAGGCGGAGGCTCAGCTGCGCGGTGCGCGACTGCAGGTCGGATCGCAGCTCGGTGACGCGCGCGAACTCCGGCGACACGCGGGCATCGCGCGAGGCGATGGCGCCCGTGGTGGCGACGATGCTCGTCGGCGCGACGAACACCGGCCGCCCCTCGCCGTCCAGCGTGAAGCGCTCGACGGGCGCGAAGTTCAGGTCCACGGAGCGCTGCTGCCGCAGGTTGATCGCGTACGTCGCCTCGACGTTCGCGTTGAAGCGCGCGTCCAGGATGCTGCCGTTCCAGCCGAGGTTCGAGCGCACGGACCGCGACGGCCGGTAGTCGGGCGAGACGAGCGTGACGTTCGGCCGCGCGTCCGAGAACACGGAGCCGCCAGCTTGCCCCGAGCCCTGCGAGGGGTCCGCGCACCGGTCGGGGATGCGCGACGGATCGGTGGCGTACGCGGCCCAGTCGGGCGTCGGCACGGCCTCGCCCACGCACACGATCTGCTGCGTGCCGCTCGGGAGCCCCGTGTTGTCGAGCGCCCCGCCGACGATGCCGGCGTTGGTCGCGTTCGTGAAGACGCCGAGCCCACCGCGCAGCACCGCGCGCGGACGCCGCGCGGCGCCGAAGAACTCGTCCAGCTCCTGCGCGTTGCCGAGCGTCCACGAGAAGCCGACGCGCGGGCTGACGCCGACGGGCATCGGCACGCGGTCGTTGCGGCGCCCGAACGCGCGCTCGACCGCCGGGTTGAACGCGGGCGTCTGGAGGAAGCGGCTGGCGTCCACGCGCACGCCGTACTGCAGCTGCAGGTCCGGCGTGCGGCGGTACGCGTCGCCGATCGCGAGCGAGCCGGTGACCTGGCCCGTGTTCCGCTGGCGCGCGGTGAGCGTGCGGCTGAACGACGCCGGGCGCCCCGCCTCCAGGTCCTCGAGCGAGTTGAACGTGAAGGTGCCGAGCAGGTTGGACGACGGGTCCTGCGTGCTGCCGCTGTACTGCAGCTCCGACGTCAGCTTCAGGCGGTGCCTGTTCGCGTCGTCGAACCACGACAGATCGTTCTTCAGCGCGCCGCCGAATGACCGCGAGCGGGAGCTGAGGCCCTGATTGCCGCCGAAGGTCAGGCTCTGCACGCCGCTCTCGCCGTCGGCGAACACCGAGTTCACGCGCACGCGGCCCGCCGGCAGGTCGACGTACGGATCGCCGTGGGTGCGCGACGTCGTGACGCCGACCGACGACTCGCTCAGGAGCATCTTCACGTAGCCGCTGTGCCGCGCCTGCAGGCCGCCGCCCCAGTTGAAGCGGTCGCCGCTGGCCGACGCGAGCTGCGTCGCGCCGCCGCCGATGGGACTCTGCCGCCCCCAGTTCCCGTTCACCGTGAAGCCGAACGACTGCCCGCTGGACGACCCGGGCGGCGACACGTCCACGCTGGCGAGGAAGGTGCCGTTGTCGCTCACGCGCTGCGCGTGCGACGGCCCGCCGCCCACCGGCACGCCGCGCCGCCCCAGGATGTCGACGAAGCGCGTCACCGAGTCCGACGCCACGCCCGCGGTGCGCAGCCCCAGCGCGCTCGTGCCGAGCAGCGTCTGGTTGTCGCGCGCGTTCCGGCCCAGCTGGTACGACACGTTGTAGAACGCCTTGCTCGGCCTGATGGGCCCGGAGAGGACGCCGCCGAGCGACACGTTCGTGTAGCGGGTGCCGAGGGCGTTGGCGGCGCGGTCCGTCCACTGCAGCTGCGGCGCGTTGACCACGAGACTCAGGCCGCGGTTGCGGAAGTTCGAGCCGCCGCCCGAGCGGATGTTGAAGTTCCCGCCGCTGAAACCGCCGCGCGACACGTCGTAGGGCGACGTGGTGAGCGTGCTGGAGATGTTCGCGTCGCGCGGGAGGCCGTTCGCGCCGACGGGCAGCCCGTTGAGCGTGACGTTGCTCTGGTCGGCGCCGAGTCCGAGCACGGAGAAGCCGTCGGGCCCACCGTCGAGGCCCGGGACGAGGAGCACGCCGGGGAGCGACGCCGCCATCGCCGCGACGTCGCCCTGCAGCTCCGGCGGCAGCACGCTGAGCGACACGCTCTGCTCGGTGCCGCCGATGTCGCGCGACTGCGCGTCGCTGCGCGAGACGCGCCGCTGCACCGCCTCGACGACCGCGATCGTGTCGAGCTGCACGACGGCGAGGCGCGCGTCGGCCACCAGCACCGCCTCGTCGGCGAGGCGCTTCACCTGGAACTGGCGGTAGACGTAGCCGACGAGCGCGTAGCCCATCATGTAGTCGCCCGTCCCGCCGGGGAACGCGAGCTGGAAGCTCCCCTGGTTGTTGGTGCGCGCCTCGCGCGTGACGTTGCCGGGGATGGACGTCGCGGTCACGCGCACGCCGGGGAGCGGCAGCCCCTCGGGGTTCGTGACGCGTCCGCGGATCACGTCCGTCTGCGCGGCCAGCGGCGCCAGCGGCGCGGCGGCCAGCAGGATCGACGCGACGAACGCGCACAGCCAGGCCCACCGGTCCTGCCACCACGACTTCACGTGCACTGCCACTCCTCGGTCCGGGTCGATCGCGCCGCGGTGCCCATCACCGCCCGCCTTGGACAGACGAGAGTGCCGCAGCGTTGCGTCCTGCCGGTCACCGCGACGTCGCGGGCGGCCGGGCCTCGCAATGTGCGGGCGGCGTCAGCGCGCGGGGAGTGGGCGCAGGGTGTCGACGTCGACCCGGAGCGGCCGCAGGGTGCCGCGCAGGCGCTGCGTGCCGCCGACCTGGTAGGTGAGGTCGATGCGGATCTCGAAGCGGTCCGCGTCGGTCCAGGTGATCGCGTCCACGCCGGCGTCGGTCTCCAGCATGGTGGCCGGCGGCCCGCGGTAGACGACGCGGCCGTCGGGCACCGTCGCCACCGCGCCGTGGCCCTGCCCCTGGGCGTCCTGCGCGAGGTAGGCGACGTGCCGGCCGTCGGGCGCGAGCTTCGGCACCGCGTGCGGCACCCAGTCGGCGGGCGTGGGGAAGGTCCGCGTCCGCCGCGTCCGCGCGTCGTACGTGAACAGCTCCACGAACAGGTTCTCCTCGGCCCGGATCCCGTGGACGACGCTGTCGCCGAGGACCACCGGCCGCGCGTCGACGAGGATGCCGAGCAGCGTGTCGGTGTGGGCGGGCGTTCGCACCTCGACGCGCCGCAGGAAGCCGTTCGTCAGCTCGTTCTCGTACGGGACCGAGTCGACCAGCGCGACGGTGAGTGCGGACGGGTCGTGGCGCGCGGTGTCGGGCGTCGGCGGCGTCTCCGACGCGCGGCAGCCGAGCGTCGCGGCGAGGCAGGCGCCGACGGTGTGGCGGAGCAGGCGCATGCGCGTCAGATCCCGCGGACCGAGGAAGCGAAGGGCATCGAAGGTGGAAGCTCAGCGCGAGTGGTCGGGGAAGGTGCACGTCGTCGCCGTCCGCGTGGAGGCACCGGACCCGAACTGCAACGGCAGCAAGGATGAAAGTCCGAGAAGATCGGATGACCGCCGATGATCCGTGTGGCGGCGACGAACGTCGCCCGACGCGGAGCATCCGTCGTGATCAGATCTTGTCCGATCTTCATCCTTTCCAATGCCGTTCCCGGCTCGGGCTACTCCTGGGAATCCGGTCGCGACTCCTGCGGCTCGTACGTCGTGACCTCGCAGCGGTTGCCCCACGGATCGCAGAAGTAGACCGAGTGGGCCTGGCCGTGGTCGACCGGTGTCAGCTCGGCCAGCGGCGCGCCCGCCGCATCGTACACGGGCCCCGACGCCGCCCGCGCGACGAACGCGCGGAACGCCGCCGCGCCCACGCGGAGCGCCACCCGATGATGCTCCACGCCGTCGCGCGCGGCGCACGGCGTCCGCTCGAACAGCGCGATCATCGCGCCGCCGGCGCCGAGCATCAGCGGGCCGCGCGGCGTCGCCCAGTGGGCCCACCGTGCGATCGGGCGCAGGCCGAGGACGCGCGCGTACCACGCGGCGGCCGCCGCGCGATCGGGGACGAACACCTCCACGTGATCGAGCTCGGCGCCCGCGAGCAGGGGCGCGTCGTGGTCGGCGTCGGTCATCGTGTCCTCCTGCGGCCGGTCGCTCAGGGCCCGAGCGGCCGGATGCGGATGTTGCGGTAGCGCACCTCGCTCGCCGGGTCGTGGCCCTGCAGCGCGATGGTGCCGCCGGTGAGCCGCGTCGCAGAGTCGGCGGGCTCGGTGTAGTCCACCGTCTGGCGGTCGTTCACCATCACCTGCACGCGCCGCCCGCGCACGATCGCGCGCACCGTGAACCACTCGCCGTCGCGCTCCGACTCGCGGACGTCCTGCACCGCGTACAGGCTGCCCGTGCGCCGCCAGTCGGTGTGCGAGTTGTTGACCTGCACCTCGTAGCCCTGCGACGGCCAGTCGGTGGGCTGGAAGCGCGTGCGGAGGTAGATGCCCGAGTTCGCGCCGGGGCGCGTCATCACCTCCGCGCGCAGCTCGAAGTCGCGGAAGTCGTGCCCCAGCACCGGCCCGTCGTAGAACAGGTGCGCGCGCGGCCCGTGCACGACGATCATGCCGTCCTCGACGCGGAACGTCGCGGGGTTCTCGCTCGCGCGCCAACCCGCGAGCGTGCGCCCGTCGAAGAGCGGGATCCAGCCGTCGTCCGCGCGCGTGGCGGACGAGCGGCCGGCGCACGCCGTGGCGAGCGTGGTGAGTGCGAGCGCGTGCGTGAGGATGCGGCGCATCGACTTCGATCGCGTCATACGTGCTGGTCGACGAGGATCGGGTTGCCGTCGGGATCGACGACGACGAAGCTCGCGGGGCCGGTCGTGCTCTCGTCGGCCTCGCTCACGAGCGGCACGCCCCGCGCCTTCAGCCGCCGCTGCAGCTCGCGCACGTCGGTGAACGCGCCCACCGGCTGCGCGTTCTGGTCCCAGCCCGGGTTGAAGGTGAGCATGTTCCGCTCGAACATCCCCTGGAACAGGCCGATGACGTGCGCGCCGTTCTTCAGGATCAGCCAGCCCTGCGCCTGGTCGCCGGCGAAGGGCATGAAGCCGAGCGTCTCGTAGAAGCGCCGCGACGCCTCGAGGTCCTTCACGGTCAGGCTGACGGAGAACGCGCCGAGCTCCATGTGCGGCTCCTCTAGCGGTATCGTGGGCGTCGGAAGTGGACGGTCGCCGGGAGGGGCATTGTATGGCGGGCCCTGCACGTCCGCCAGCGCGTCAGCCGTGCGACGCATCCGACGCGGGTGGCGCGGGTGGCGCGTGCGGCGCGAGCTCCTTGTAGTAGCGCAGCGTGTCCTGCGCGTAGCCCGCGCGCTCGTACACGGCGCGCGCCCGCGCGTTGGTCGCGAAGACGTTCAGCGTCACGTAGCGGTGGCCCTGCGCGCGCGCCCACGCATCCACCGCCTCCAGCAGCGCGCGGCCCACGCCGCGCCCCTCGGCCGCCTCCGCCACCGCGAGGATGCCGAGGTGCGCGTGAGGCTCGCCCGTGAAGTAGTCGGTCGCGCCGTGCGCGTACGCCACGCCCGCGACGCCGAGCCCTTCGACCTCCGCGACGAGGAGCGCGGCGTCGGGCGCGTTGGCGGCGAGCGCGCGCTCGAGCGTCTCGCGCTCCGCGCGGTCCAGCGCCTCGGGCGGCCGCAGCGGCGCCGCGCCGAACGCGCGCAGGCGCGGGACGAGCGCGACGATCGCATCCCGGTCGGCCGCCGCCGCGGCGCGCACGCGCGTCGTCATGGCGTCTCCGGCGCCGCGTCCGCCGCGGCGTAGAGGTTGGCGACGGTGGACAGCCGCCGCGCACTCGCCGTGTCCGGCTCGTACACCGGGATCAGGAGGCGCCGGTACTCCGCGCCCTCGAAGCGGTCGAGCTCCGGCCACGCGTGCGGCAGCCGCGGCGACGTCAGCACGTGCACCGCGACGTCGGGCCCGCCGCTGCGTGGCAGGAACGCGGGATAGCCCTGGATCGCGCCCCAGCCGACCGGGAAGAGGTCGCCCTCGACCACCCCGTGCGTCCATGTGCCGCCCAGCGGCGCGACGACGTGATGGTTGGAGCGGCCCGGCGCGAGCGTGCCATAGACGGCCAGCGTGCGGCTCGTCCCGAAGCGCAGCTCCAGGCGTCGCTCGGCCTCGTCGTCGTGCGCGCCCGCGCGGCGCGCCGCGTTCGCGGCGGCGACGAGATGGAGCACGTCGTCGAGCCCGTCGAGCGGGGGGTCGGCCATGGGTGACGGCGAGGGATGGCGAGGCATGCGCTACCAGACGCGCGGGATCAGACGATACCGCACGCGCGCCGCGTACGCGTCGTAGCCCGGCAGCTCGCGCCGGAGGACGCGCTCCTCCAGCCGCAGCCGCAGCACCATGCACGCGAGCGGCACGATCGCACCCAGCGCCGCCGCGTACGACTCCAGCCAGAGCCCGAGGCCGACGAGGATCAGCGGGTCCGCGGCGTAGAACGGGTGGCGCACGATGCCGTACACGCCGGCGTCCGCGACCGCGTGCCGCCGCTCGCGCTGCACGCGCACGACCGCCACGGCGTAGGCGTTGGCGTGCAGCGCCGCGCTCTTCATCGTCCAGCCGAGCACGAACAGCGCGAGCCCCAGCGCGGAGACCGCCGGCTCGGGGAAAGGCAGCAGGTGCCAGCGGAACGCGTCGAGCGCCGCCACGACCGGCAGTCCCACGAACCCCGTCGCCAGCACGGCGAGCACCAGCAGGCGGTCGGTCCGCGGCTGCGTCGCGTGCAGCGGCAGCCGCGCGCGCTCGATCAGCAGGTCGGGGTGGACGCGGTGCACGACGCGCGCGCCGACGCCGCGCACGAGCAGCAGCGCGGCCAGCAGCACCCACGCGCGCCACCACCGCAGCGTGCCAGCCGACGCGAACAGGAGGATCGCGACGAGCAGCGTGTCCGCGACGAGCCGGAGCGCGACGCGCGGCATCCCGTCAGGGCGCGGGCCGCGGACGGTCGGCCGGCCGCAGGTCCCACAGCACGTTCAGGATCCTCCACTCGCCGTCCCACCGCACGAGGTGCATGTAGTCCACGAGGCGCGTCGAGTGCAGCTTCACGGACGCGAGGTCGCCGTCGACGTCGAGGATCTGCACGCTGGCCCAGCGCTGCGCCGCGGGCAGCGACGTGCCGAAGCCGAATCCCGCCGCCCGCACGAGCATGTCCGCGGACTGCAGGTCGAGGAAGAGCCGCTGCTGCGCGTCGCGCATGACCGCGCGCTTCGCGAGGTCGGGATGCAGCGCGCGGCGCATGCGTGCGGAGTCGCCGGTGAACCATCCCTCGATGTAGTCGAGCGCGACGCGGCGGATGGCCGCGGAGTCGGCGGCGCTGGCGACCGTGGCACGGGGCGCGGCGGGCGTCGCGCCCTGGCCGTGTGCGCGCGCGGCGGGAAGGACGACGAGGAGCGCGCCCAGGAGGCAGAGCAGGTTGCGTCGCATGGCGGGGGTCGGTCGGTGGAATGGAGCGTGGCGCCGTCGCGAGCCTACGCGCCCGGCGGTCGGTAGCGCACCTCGCCGGCCTTCCGCAGCGCCTCCAGCGTCTCGTCGACGGTCAGCAGCGGCGTCGTCTCGAACGTGCCGAGCGCGCCGCCGGCGCTGATCGCCAACGCGACCGCCGCCATCGACACGCCGTCGGGCGCCTCCCAGAGGTTGTAGCCGTCGTGCGTGCCGAAGGCGTACCAGAACCCGTGCAGCTTCCCGCCGACCGACTCGATGTACGCGCGCGCGGCCTCGCGGCGGTCCTCCGGGTGGGCGATCATGCGGGCCCACGTCTCCGGCGTGTAGCGGAACTTCGAGAGGTAGAGGGGCATCGTCGCGCTCCTGGGGAAGGCGGTCGCCGGCCAACGCCTCCCCACGGTGCGCGTGCCCGGCGTCACCCGCTAGCCCACCGCGCGCTTCAGGAGCGCCACGATCCGCGCCTCGTCGGCGGCCGTCAGCTCGCGCAGCGCGAACGACGTGGGCCACATCTGCCCGTCGTCGAGCATCGCCTTGTCGCTGAAGCCGAGCGTCGCGTACCGCGACTTGAACTTCTTCGCGTCCTGGAAGAAGCACAGCACGCTGCCGTCCTTGGCGTAGGCGGGCATCCCGTACCAGAGCCGCGGCGCGAGGTCGGGCGCGTTGGCGCGGATGAGCGCGTGCAGCCGTTCGCCCAGCGCGCGATCCGCCGCGTCCATCTCGGCGAGCTTCTCGAGCACGGCGGGCTCCTCGCTCTCGCCCTTCGCGCGGGCGCGCGCGGACGCCCGCTGCGCCTTCGCGTGCTCGCGCATCGCGGCGCGCTCCTCCTCCGTGAACGTGTCGGCGCTGCTGGTGGCTTTGCGTGCGGAGGTCTTCTTCTCGGCCATGACGTGTGGGGAGGCTGGGGGCGATGCGTGCGAGCGTCCGCTCACCGGATCCAGGTGCCGAGCCGCTGCCACCGGATGCTGGTCGCGGCGCGCAGGTACTCAGGGCCCGTCTCGGGATCGTACGAGTAGTACACGAACGTCGGCGTGCCGCGCAGGTTCGCGCGCGGCACCGGGCCGTAGAAGCGGCTGTCCACCGAGTTGTCGCGGTTGTCGCCGAGCATGAAGTACGAGTCGGCGGGCACGACGAGCGGTCCCCAGTCGTGCAGCGTCGGCGCGGCCGGCGCCGGCCCGAGGCTGCCCGCGGTCGTCGCGATCCGCTGCTGCCAGCGCAGGATCGGCAGCGGCTGGCCCACGAAGTCGGCCGCCGCGGCGTCGCCGGCGGGCGCGTTGTGCGGCGCGCCGGGCGCCTCGGGCACGCCGTTCACGTACAGCCGGCCGCCGCGCATCGCGAGCGTGTCGCCGCCGACCGCGACGATCCGCTTCACCAGCGTCGGCGTGACCGCGTCCGGCGTGGTCCGGATCGACGGGTCCTGCGGCGGCGACTCGAACACCGCGACGTCACCGCGACGCGGCGTGGCGTAGCCCGGCAGGCTCACGTGCGTGAACGGGACGTGCGGCCCGTAGCGGAGCTTGTTCACGAAGAGCCAGTCGCCCACCTGCAGCGTCGGCTCCATGCTGCCGCTCGGGATGTGGTACGCCTCGGCCAGCGCGACCCGGGTCACCGTCGCCAGTCCGACGACGGGCAGGATGCCGACGATGAGCTCGCGCGTGCGGCGGCGCAGCGACGCGTCCGGAGCAGGCTTCGCGGCGGCGGGACGGCGCGGCTTCGACTGGCGACGGCTGGTCATGGCGGGCTTCCGGGATCGGGTGGCGCCTGGCGCCCGCGTTCGGCGCGGACGGGTACGGGAGCCACTACGTCGTCGGACGCGCGAGGTTACGCGCCCGCCGACCGCTGCGCGGCGCGCGCCGCGGCGAGGCGCTTGGGCGCGACGGCCGCGTAGCTCTCCTCGAGCCACGCCTCGTACGTCGCGAGCGGGGCGTCGCGGCCCGCGTCCACCGTCACGGTCACCCAGCCATGCTTGCCCAGGCCGTACCCCGTCGGCGCGACGTTCGGCATCTCGAGCGCGTCGGCGGCCGAGTGCGGGAGCTTCACCGAGAAGCTGACCGCGCCGCCCTCCGCGCGCAGGAAGAGGAACGCCTTGGTGCGCACCTTGATCGCGCGCTCCCCCCACGGGAAGTCCTCGGTGGCCTCGGGGAACGCGAGCGCGAGGGCGCGCAGGCGGCCGGCGAGCGATTGCGGATCGAGCGCGGGGAGCGACATGGGAACCGGGCGAGTGCGGAGAGTCAGATCGGTCGTCCGAAGTAGAGCACGTAGCCGTCCGCGTCCATGATCTCGAACCCGCGCAGCCGGTCCGAGTTGACGCCGAGGGGCTCGTGGAAGGGCACGCCGCGCGCGGTGAGCTCGTCGGCCAGCGCGTCGGGGTCGGGCGTGTGGACGTACGCGTCCCAGCGCGCCCACGGGTGCCGGCTGGGATTCGGCGTCGGCTGCACCTCGGGCGTGATGGCCTTGAGCATGAACGAGACGCCGTCGCGCTGCACCATGGCGAAGTACGGGTCGTCGTCGGTGGGGCCGACGTACACCACCTGGAAGCCCAGGCGGTCGCGGTAGAAGGCGATGGACGGCAGCACGTCGCGCACGATGAAGAACGGCGCGACGTCGCCGAGTCGTGCGCGGGTGCCGGTCGGTGCGGTCATCGGCGGCCTACTCCTTCAGCGGGATGAACCAGTGCACGTAGCCGCACTGGCCGCAGAGGTAGCAGTCGGCCGTCGGCGACGTCCACTCCATGCCGAAGAACGTCGCCAGCCCACCGTGGAGCTGCGCCCGCTCGTGCCAGAACAGCTCGTAGCTGCACACCTGGCACCGCAGCGCGCGCCCCGCCACCTCCACCGTCTGCGCCTCGCGAGAGAAGAGTCCCATGGTCGTCGAGTGAGGGGTCAGGCCGCACCGGCGTGCGGATGCCCGCGCCGGCCGGCGCGCCGCGGCCGGCGACGTGGCGCCGGTCCGGGAAGCGGGCGCACGGGCCACGCGAGCGTGAGCGACGCGCCGTTCGCCAGTGCGCGCCACCGCGCGAGCATCGCGTCCAGCTCGGCCCGCAGCGGCGTCGGCTCGCCGCGCTGCCAGGCGAGGTAGTGTCCGTTCACCACGCCCTCGACCGCCACGAGGGCCGCGTGGTGCGCCCGCGCGAGCGCGCGCCCCGGCTGCGTCGGCCGGCGCCCGGGCACGCTCGCGAACCACGCGCCGTGCGCGAGCAGCCCCCAGAAGCCGTCGCGCACGTCGAGCGCGCGCTCGATGGTGAACTGCGTCAGGTCGTGCGGGAGGTCGCGCCCCGCCGCCATGGTCGTGCCCTCGAACGCGCGGCGATGGGGTGGCGTCGCGACCCAGCCGCACAGGCGCCCGTCGGCGCCCTTGTGGAACTCCACGCGCATCTCCATCGCATCCTCGTCTGCTATGGGCGCAGGATCTTCTCCATGGGCCTGCCCTTCGCGAGCTCGTCCACCAGCTTGTCCAGGTAGCGGATGTTGCGCATCAGCGGATCCTCGATCTCCGCGATGCGCACGCCGCAGATGCTGCCGGTGATCTTGTGCGCGTTCGGGTGCAGGGCGGGCGCCTCGCCGAAGAACGTCTCGAAGTCGTGCCTGCGCGCGATCTGCTCCGCCAGCGCCTCCGGACCGTAGCCCGTCAGCCAGCGGATCACCTGATCCACCTCGTCCCGCGTGCGCCCCTTGGACTCGGCCTTCCGCACGTAGTGCGGATAGACGCTGGCGAAGGACGTGGTGAAGATGCGATGCCGTGTCATGGCTGCGGTCGGGACTCGGGATCCGCGGGCAAGGAGTGGAGACCGCGTGCGGCGCGCGAACCGACGCTACGGCCGCGACGCGGCGGGCTGGACGCCGTCGCGCGCCGCCTCGATCGCCGCGACGTCGATCTTCCGCATCCGCAGCATCGCCTCGAACACGCGCTTCGCGGCCGCGCGATCCGGGCCGGCGATCGCCTCCGTCAGCGCGACGGGCGTGATCTGCCACGACAGGCCCCACCGATCCTTGCACCAGCCGCACTCGCTCTCCTGGCCGCCGTTGCCGACGATCGCGTTCCAGTAGCGATCCGTCTCGGCCTGGTCGGCGGTCGCGACCTGGAACGAGAACGCCTCGTCGTGCGTGAACGCGGGACCTCCGTTGAGCCCGATGCACGGAATGCCCATCACGGTGAACTCCACGGTCAGCACGTCGCCTTCGCTGCCCGATGGGAAGTCGGCCGGCGCGCGATGCACCGCGGTCACGGCCGAATCGGGAAACGTCGCGGCGTAGAACCGCGCCGCGTCCTCGGCGCCGCGGTCGTACCAGAGGCAGATCGTGTTCTTCGCACGCGTCATGACGTCTCTCCTTCGGGGTGATGGGCGGCTCGGGGCGACGCGACGTCGCGGTCCGTTTCGTCCGGATGCGTCGCCCGCATCCCTCGACGTGCACGACCTGCGGGCGGCGCGGCATCGCCCATCCGTTCCGCGGGGAAGGCACGTGGCGCGGACGCCGAATCGGCGCGGCGATCCGTGTCCGTCGTGCGCCCGGCGCGCGTGGCGCGCAGGATCCACGCGCCGCCGCCCATCAGCGCCACGCCCACGAGCAGCGGCGCCGCGTAGGCGGCCGCCCGCACGATCTTCCACGCGAGCGCCTCCGAGATCGTCACCGTGATCCCGAGCGCGAATCCGAGCGCGCCGAGCGCACAGACGACCGCGCCGCCGTAGAGGAGGGTCAGACCGAGTCGGCGATGCATCGGCGGGCGCGGGTCGCGGCGAGCG
This sequence comes from Roseisolibacter agri, assembly GCF_030159095.1. Taxonomy (NCBI): domain Bacteria; kingdom Pseudomonadati; phylum Gemmatimonadota; class Gemmatimonadia; order Gemmatimonadales; family Gemmatimonadaceae; genus Roseisolibacter; species Roseisolibacter agri. The sequence goes on along the minus strand of NZ_BRXS01000003.1, from coordinate 762,355 downwards.
GTGGAATCGGCGGGGTCGGCGGGAGCGACACCATGATGCAGCGGGCGCCGGCGAGGCCGCTACCTGTCCGCCCGCCCGGGTCGACGCGCACCGGCGCCGCCGACGTCTCACCGACGCGGCGGCGGCGCCACGCCCGGCGGGCCGACAGCATCGCGAGCGCGCGCGCGCCCGATGGCTCGCCGCCACAGCAGCGGCAGCGGCACGCCGAGCAGGACGAGGAACCAGTAGGGCAGCGTCACCATCCACGCGCGCGCGCTGACGGGCGCGCCGATCCCGTCGCCGTCGTCGGCCAGCTGCGCGTCGGAGTGCAGGGCAAACCCCAGCCGACGCGACCAGGGCCCGGATTCAGGCATGCGAGCGAACACCACGGCCTGCGCGCGCGCCGGGCCGGGCAGCTCGACGGTCAGCGACGGCGGCGACGCGTGCACGCGGCGCAACGTGCCGTCGTAGTCGATGACCTGCGCGAGGAGGGTCAGCCGCCCGGACTGGCTCAGCGCCCACCACGCGTCCCAGAACCCGTGGTTCGGAACCTTAGACCAGCCGGGCGTGGTCGTGAAGAGCGCCGCGTGTGGTGTGCGGCCCACCCGCGTCAGGTCCGCGGAGTGCGCGGTCGCGATCAGACGCCAGCCGGGCGGCCGCGCGTGGCTCAGCGCCCACGCCGCGGCGGCCGCGATGGCCAGCAGCAGCGAGAGCGCGGCCCCGAGGTTGAACAGCCACCGCTTCATCGGTCGCGCTCCATCCCGGCGTCGACCAGCGCCGCGACGCGGGCCTCGCGCGCCTCGAGCGTCGCCCGCGGGGCGGGCGGCGCGGGTCGGCCGCCGGCGCTGCGGCAGGCGGCGGCAGTCGCGAGAAGGAGGGTCGGCGGGACCGGTCGGCGCATGCGACGAGCGAGAGGTATGTCCGGCCGACGTGCGAGAACGGCTGCGGGAGGACGCAACGATGCCGCACGGACGATGGCGCCACAACGCCACGTCAGATCGCCGGTGTCCCGGACGCGCCCAGGAGATCACGGAGCCGTGTCGCCCACGCTTCGAGCGTCGCGCGCTCCGGGTGCGCCGGCGCGGCCGGATAGATCCGCAGCAGCCCGTCGCCGAGCCGCCGCGGATGCACGTGGACGTGCAGGTGCGGCACCTCCTGGTGCGCGCCCGGCCCGGCCGAGTGCCACACGCTCAGACCGTCGTTCGGGAAGGCCGCGTCGACGGCGCGCGCCACCCGCGCCACCAGGAGCATCACGGCGGCGGCCGTCGCGTCGTCGAGCGCGCGCACGTCCGGGAGGTGCTGCCGGGGGATCACCAGCACGTGCCCCGGGTGGTACTGCCGCAGGTCGAGGAAGGCGAGGGCGAGCGGCTCGGCCGCCACGACGCTCGCCGGCACGCGGCCGCGCGCGATCCCGCAGAACGCGCACGGCGACTCCGGCCTATCCCGGTGCGGTCTCATCCGGCCACAGCTCCGCGACCGCCTCGCGCAGCGCCTTCGCCCGCGCGCCGAGCGCGCCCGCCGCCTCCACGTCCAGCGCCGCGCGCGCCGCGTCGGCCTGCACGTCCAGCAGCTCGGCCCACGCGCGCAGCTGGCCGGCGTGGCCCACCAGCCGCGCCGCCGACCGGGCGTCCAGCCGGCGAAGCAGCGGCGCCTCGCCGCCGAGCAGCGCGTCCGTCGCCGACGCGGCCTCCTGCCGCACCGCCTCGGGCGATTCCGCCGCGTGCGTCAGCCGCTCGCGCAGCCGGCGCAGCACCTCGCCCGCCTGCTGGATGAGGCGGAGGATGTGGTCCTCCTGGTCCCTGCGTCGGATGCCCACGCGCGCTCATTCGGAAAGGGTCCCGCATAGGGTACGACCCGGGGCGGGGATCACAAGCGCCGGCGGGCGGGTACCGACTGGCGCGCCGCGGTCGCGGCGCCGTCCCGCACGCCGCACCGCGCCACCCGCTGCCGCCGCACCCATGCCGTCGCTCCGTCCGCCGCGTCCCGCCGTGCCCGCGCTCCTCGCCGGTGCGCTCATCGCCGCCGCCTGCAACGACATGCTCGACCCGATCCCCGTGCCCGACGCGGGCGTCCGCGTCGTCAACGCGACGCAGGGGCCGATCGACGTGCTGGTGGACGGCGTGCCGGTGCTGAGCGGGCTGCCGATGGCCAGCGTGTCGAGCGCGCTGGGCGTGGCGTCGGGGACTCGGCGCGTGCAGCTGCGGGCGGCGGGCGGCGCGACGGCCGAGGTGTCGCTGGACGTCGCCAGCGGCAGGGCGCTCACCGCGGCGGCGGTCGCGGGCACGGGCGGCGCGCTGGCGGCGCAGGTGCTCGCCGACACGGGCAGCATCGTGCCGGCGGGTAAGAGCAAGCTGCGCGTGTCGCACCTCGCGGCGACGGGCGCGTCGGCGGTCGAGATCTTCCGCACGCAGCCCGACTTCCAGACGCCCATCCGCATCATGACGCCGTTCGCGTACCGCGAGACGTCGCCCTACCTGCAGAGCGAGCCGGGCACATGGGAGGTGTTCGTGGCGCCGGCGGGCAGCAGCGGCAGCCCGAAGGTCGCGACGTCCGGTCCCGTGCAGGTGCCGAGCGGCGAGCGGCGCACCGTCGTGCTGCTGGACAGCGCGGGCGTGCTGCGCTTCCGCGTCATCCAGGAGTAGCCGCGAGGAGCGATCGGCACGATCCGTCTCATCCGGAGCATCCGCGTCCTCCCCAATAGGCACAGGCGTCCGGCGTGCCGGACCCTGAAGTGCGAACGGCTTCGACAGGATTGGACGGATTGAACGGACAAGAGCGGATTACGCTCCGCGTGGTGGCGACGTCCCACGCGCCACGTGGAGCGTAATCCGCTCTTGTCCGTCGAATCCGTTGTAATCCTGTCCAATGCAGTTCCGGTCCGCCGCGACGATGCCGGCGGGCCGGTGCTGGTGCCGCGACTCCGCCGACGCTCGGTCGTCGCGCGTGCGTCAGGGCGTCGCGGGGCGTGCCGGCGGCTCGGGCGCCGCGCGGGGCGCCACGGGCCGCCCCACGCGCGCGAACGCGTTCAGCCCGTCGTGCAGGTACGGCTGCCGCGTCGCCGTGCCGGCCACCAGCATGAAGCGCTGCACGACGGCGCCCTTCGCGTCCAGCACGACGATGGCGTCCGCGCCGTCCAGCCGTGCGGGCGACTCGTCGGCGCCGTAGCGGTAGGCGAGCCCGCCGCTGCGCGCGAGGACGTGCAGCGTGTCGGGGCCGTTGGCGTACGCGCCGACGAAGCGCTCCGCGCTCCCGACCGCGCGCGGGGCCGCGCTGTCGGGGCGCGCGCGCACGTCCGCGCCGGCCTCGCCCACCAGCTGCGCCATCACCGCCGCCGCGGTGCCCGCGAGGATGCCGCCGTTCCGGTTGGCGAGGACGATCACCGCGGCCTGCGAGTCGGGCGCCATCGTCACCACGGAGCCCGAGCCGACGCGGAAGCCGTAGTGCGAAAGCGTGCGCACGCCGCCGCGCACGCAGGCCGACAGCCCGTACGCGTAGCGGCATCCCTCGCCGCCGGGGATGGGCGCGCGTGGCTGCGTCATGAGCGCGACGGCGGCGTCGGGCAGCGCCTGCGCGCCGTCGACGCGGCCGCCGTTCATGATCGCGATCGTCAGCCGCGCCAGCTCCGACGCGCTCGAGAAGAGCGAGCCCGACGCCCACGTCGTGACGTCGTCGGTGAACGGGCGCAGCACGGTGGCGGTCGTGTCGCGCACGCGGTGGTCCTGCGCCAGCGGCCACGTCATCGCCTCCAGCGGGCGGAACGTCGAGCGCGTCATGCCGAGCGGCGCGAGGACCTTCGCGCGCACGATGTCGGCATAGAAGGCGCCGCCCGCCTGCTCGATCGCGTAGCCGGCGAGCCAGTAGCCGGGCCCCGAGTACGAGTAGACGTCGTTCGCGGGGCCGAAGACGTGCTCGCGTCCCCAGCCGCGCACGCGGGTCGCGAGGGCGGCGTCGTCGTGCGGACCCGCGCCCGAGGCCTCGTTGATCATCCCGGCGCGGTGCGTCAGCAGCTGGTCGAGCGTGAGGCGGCCGAGCGACGACGAGAGGCCGCGCGCGTAGGAGGCGAGCGGCGCATCGAGGCGCAGCTTCCCCTCGTGCGCGAGCAGCGCGGCGGTGAGCCCGGTGACCATCTTGGTCGTCGAGCCGATGCGGAAGAGCGTCGTCGCGGTCACCGGCTCGCCCGTCTCGACGCTCGCGACGCCGAAGCCCTTCTGGTAGACGACGCGTCCGCGGCGCACGACGGCGATGGCGACACCGGGGCTGCGGGTGGCGCGCATCTCCTGCCGCAGCACGCGCTCGATGGCGGCGGTGTCGAGCGCGGCCTGCGCGCGCGCGGACGTGGGCGTGGCCACGGGCGTGGCGAGCAGCGGCGTGAGCGCGAGCAGTCGGGCGAGGCGCACGGACGGGGCGGCGGGAGTGGGAGTGGGGCCACGCAACCTGCGCCCGCGCGCGCGGAACGGACAGTCGTGACCGCCGTCAAAATCGCGTTCGAGCGGCGATGTGCGGTCCGCCGCGCGCGCCCGCTCAGGTTGACAACGTCGCCGTGACGTCCGAGCGTCGGCCGTTCGCAGGCGTTCGCACGCGTGTCTCCCTACATGGCCCACGGCCGGAGGGTCGCATGTACATCCTGGTCCAGCACACCATCGCGGATCCCGTCGCGTTCTGGAGCTCCACGGACCCGGCGCTGCTGCCGCCGCACCTCAAGCTGCTGCAGACGTTCCCGACGCGCGACGGGACGCACGCCGCGTGCATCTGGGAGGCCGCGTCGATCGACGCGCTGCGCGGGCTGCTGGAGCCGCTGACGTCGGCGGTGAGCCTGAACGAGTACTACGAGGTGGAGAACCGCGACGGCGTCGCGCTGCCGTCGGGCGTGACGCGCACCGCGCAGGCGCGCACTGCGCAGGCGCGCAGCCCGCAGATGCGCGGCTGATGGCGTGGCGAACGGCGAACGGCATTTGCAAGGATGAAGATCGGATAAAGTCCGATAACGACGGATGGCTCCGCGTGGGTGCGAGGAACGTCGCCCGACGCGGAGCCATCCGTCCTAATCAGATCTTGTCCGATCTCATCCTTGCTGCCGTTGCCGTTCGGATTCGCCGAGACGACCCGTCAGCGCCGCGCCGGCACGCCGCCGTGGCGATACACGACGCCCGCGCGCATCACGAACGCCACGCGCCGCAGCGCGCCGATGTCGCGCGACGGATCGCCCTCGACCGCGATCAGGTCCGCGTCCATCCCCGGCGCCACCGCGCCGATGCGCGCCTCCAAGCCCAGCGACCGTGCCGCGAGCGACGTCGCCGACACGATCGCGTCCATCGGACGCTGGCCGGCCGCCACACGGCACGCCAGCTCGTCCACGTTGTGGCCGTGCGCCAGCGCCACCGCGTCCGTGCCCCACACGAGCTTCAGCCCCGGCGTCTTCAGCGCGCGCGCGAACAGCGCCGGCGTCTCCGCCAGCGTCCGCTGCAGCGTCTCGAACGACCGCGCCGTGAACCCCGACCGCGTGAACACGTCGCGGTGATCGAGGTAGTTCTGCAGCACGAGGCACACCTGCGGCGAGAACCACACGCCGCGCTCCGCCATCAGGCGCAGCTCGGCGTCGGTCGCGTACATGCCGTGCTCGATCTGCCCGCAGCCGGCCAGCACCGCCGCGCGCACGCTGCCGGCGCTGATCGCGTGCACCACCGTGCGCATCCCCTGCGCCCGCGCCTCGCCGCACAGCGCCGCGAGCTGCGCGTCGCTCATCGTCTGCCGGCCGCCCGCGCCCAGCCCCGCCGACGCGAAGATCTTGACCACGTCCGCGCCCTCCGCCTTCCGCGTGCGCACCAGCGCGCGCAGCGAGTCGGGCGACGGCGTCGTGTCGAGCATCGGCGCCAGCGACGTGAGGAGCCGCGGCCCCGGGATCACGCGGCGCGCCACCGCGTCGCGCAGCGCCGCGTCGTCGGCGTCGCCGATGCTCTGCGCCGTCGTGACGCCCGCCATCAGCGTCGCGTACAGGTTGCCGGCGCGTGCCAGCGCGGCCTCCGCGGGCCCGTCGCCGTCGTCGGGGCGGTGCAGCGCGCCGCGCGACGTCACGTACCAGCTCGGGTGCACGTGCACGTCGATCAGCCCGGGCATGAGCGTCAGCGTCCCCAGCTCGTACGTCGCGCGCGTGCCGCGCCGCGCGCCCGTCCGGGGGGCGCCCGCCTCCACCGCGACGATGCGCCCGCCGCGCACGGTCACCCACGCGTCGCGCCGCACGCCGCCGCGCCCGTCCAGCAGCGTCGCGGCGTGGATCGTGACGGTCGTCGTGTCGGATGCGGTGTCGGCCGGCGCCTGCGCGCCCGCGCGTGCACCCGCGAGCGCCAGCAGCAGCGCGAGCGTGCGTGCCATGCCACGCGCCCTCATGTCGCCTCCGCCGCGACGGGCCGTGCGCACGCCGCGGCGCGCTCCAGCAGCAGCTCGCGCTCGCGCGCGTTGCGTGTCAGCGCGGCGGCGCGCTCCAGCTCCGCGCGCGCCTCCTCGTATCGTCCCAGCTTCACCAGGAAGTCCCCCCGCACGCTCGGCAACAGGTGGTAGCCGTCGAGCGTGCCCGCGTCGCGCAGCGCGTCCACCAGCACCAGCCCCTGCGCGGGCCCGAACGCCATCGCGATCGCCACGGCGCGGTTCAGCTCCACCACCGGCGACGGCGCGAGCTGCGCCAGCGCCGCGTACAGCGCCGCGATCCGCGGCCAGTCGGTCTCCTCCGCCCTGCGCGCGCGGGCGTGGCAGGCGGCGATCGCGGCCTGCAGCGCGTACGGCCCGCCCGCGCCGCCCAGCGCCTCCGCGCGCGCCAGCGCCGCCAGCCCGCGGCCGATCAGCACGCGGTCCCAGCGCGCGCGGTTCTGGTCGAGCAGCAGGATCGGCGCGCCCGTCGCGTCGACGCGCGCGTGCGCGCGCGACGCCTGGATCTCCATCAGCGCGACGAGGCCGTGCACCTCGGGCTCGCGCGGCGCGAGGCCCGCGAGGATGCGCCCCAGCCGCAGCGCGTCCTCGATGAGCGCGGGGCGCATCCAGTCGTCGCCCGCAGTGGCCGAGTAGCCCTCGTTGAAGATCAGGTAGATCACCTGGAGCACCGACGACAGCCGCGCCTCGAACTCCGCGCCGCGCGGCACCTCGAACGGCACCTTCGCGTCGGCGAGCGTGCGCTTGGCGCGCACGATCCGCTGCGCGATGGTCGGCTCGGGGACGAGGAAGGCGCGCGCGATCTCCCCGGTCGTCAGCCCGCCGAGCAGCCGCAGCGTGAGCGCGACGCGCGCCTCGGTCGAGAGCACGGGGTGACACGCCGTCAGCACGAGGCGCAGCAGGTCGTCGCCGACGTGGTCGTCGAGCGCGGCGTCGAGGTCGGGCACGGCCTGCTCCTGCCGCGCCTCCAGCTCGACGCCCAGCTCCGCGTGCTTGCGCTCCAGCATCGGGCCGCGGCGCATGACGTCGATCGCGCGCCGCTTGGCCACCGACATCAGCCACGCGCCGGGGTTGTCGGGGACGCCCGACGCGGGCCACTGCTCCAGCGCCGCCACCAGCGCGTCCTGCGCCAGATCCTCGGCCAGGCCGACGTCGCGCGTCATGCGCGCCAGCCCGGCGATCAGCCGCGCCGACTCGATGCGCCAGACGGCGTCGATGGCGCGGTGGGTGTCCGTGTGCATCACGCGCCCAATCAGCACGCGGGCCTGCGCCCGGGCAAGCGGCCGTCCGTCATCCGCGTCCGGGGGCGGGGTCGTCGGACGCCCGGGCGAGGTACTCACCCAGCCGGTCGAGGCGGCGCTCCCAGAGCGTGCGCCGCTCGGTGATCCAGGACTCGGCCGTGCGCAGCGCCTGCGGCTCCAGGCGGCACGTGCGGACGCGGCCGACCTTCTCGGTGCAGACGAGGCCACTGGCCTCGAGGACCTGCAAGTGCTGCAGGACTGCCGGCAGCGACATCGCCATGGGCTCGGCGAGCGCGCTGACCGAGGCGGGGCCGCGGGTCAGCCGCTCCACCAGCGCCCGCCGCGTGGGGTCGGCGAGCGCGTGGAAGAGCGCGTCGAGCGAGCCGGGCCGGGACTGCGAGAGCTGCATCGGGCGCTACGCGGAGGCGCTTTCGGCGCGCAGGAGCTCCCCCAGCCGCTCGAGCCCGATCTCGGTGCCGCGCTCCCGCTCGGCCGGCTCCTGGTGGCCGTCGAGGAAGGCGGCCTGCTCGGTGAAGACGAGGCGCGTGCCGGCACCGGCGGGCGACAGCTCCACCGTCACGAGCGAGACGGAGAGCTTCGCGTCGCCCACGTGCATGGCGTAGCTGTAGACGAAGCGGCGCTCGGGGACGACGTCCCAGTAGGTCGCCTCCATCCGGTGCACGGGGCCGCCGGGCATGGCGATCCGGTTCACCTCGCGCCCACCGACCCGGAAGTCGAGCTCCATGTGCGACTCGGCCGACGGGTCCATGCAGGAGAACCACTGCTGCTTCGCCTCGCGGTCGGCGAAGGCGGCCCACACGCGCGCCGGGGCCGCGTCGTAGGTGCGCTCGATGACGAAGGTCGCGTGCGTCGCGGTGCTCGGGACGGCGGGCGGAACGGCGGGCGGGGTGGCGGTGGCCATGCGTGCCTCGGGTGATGGTTAAGTTGTTGCTTAACTATCACCGCCGCCGGATCCCGTCAAGAGCGGATCGCCCGGTCAGGCGGCCGCGCCGGTGTGGAACAGGGCGACGAACCGGTCGAGCAGGGCGCGGTCGCCCGTGAGCCGGACGTCGCCGCGCCGCAGTGCCGCGGCGGGCAGCAGCGTGCCGTCCAGGAGCGCGCGGAGCGACGGGCCGGCCTCGATGACCAGGTCCGGCGCGTCGAGTGCCCCAGGTCCGGCCGCGAGCGCGCCGTCGTCGACGCGGGCGTGGAGCGTCAGCGCCCCGAACCGGAGTTCGAAGCCGAGGTGGACGCCGGCCGCCCGTTCGGGCCGGAACGCGGCGCGGAGGGCGATCACGAGCGAGTCGACCGTCACGACCTCCCCGGCGCGCGGGTCGCCGAGGAGCGTGGCGCCCCACCGACCCAGCGCGAGGACGGCGGGCTCCAGCTGCCGACCGAGCGGGGTGAGCGCGTATGCCACTCCGGTCTCGGGGCGGGGGAGCAGGGTGCGCTCGACGACGCCCGCGTCCTCCAGCTCGCGCAGGCGGGCGGAGAGGATGTTGGTCGGGATGCGGGGCAGTCCGCGCCGCAGGTCGGAGAAGCGGCGCGGGCCGACGAGGAGGTCGCGGACGACCAGCAGCGCCCATCGCTCGCCGACGGTCTCGAGGGCGCGCGACACGCCGCAGTACTGGCCGAAGCTCCGGGATCCCATGGCGGTAACGTCACCCCGCGCACGTTCGCGAGCAATACCATGGTTGCAACTGGCAATCAGAATTCCTTCTGGAAACTCGGGGTGCCGGAGCCCTTCTTCCCGTTGGAGGGATGCGGATGCTCCGGATCGGAACGGATCGTTCGGATGGGTCCGCGTGGCGGCGACGCTCGATGCACCGAGAGGAGCGATCCGCGGCATCCGAGTCATCCGGAGCATCCGCATCCTCTCCAAAGGCCGAACGGCCCCGGGACGCCGAAGCGTCCCGGGGCCGTTCATGCAGCACGCAGCCGCCCTACACCGCTTCCGACAGCGACGTGAAGTTGAAGTCGCGCACCCGCATCGACGGCATCACCACGTCGCCGCCGGCCTCCGTGCCCGCCAGCCGCTCCGGCCGACCCAGCGCCTCCAGGTTGTTCAGCATGAACAGCGGCGACTCGTTGAAGCGGAAGTTCCGCAGCGCCCGCGTCACCTTGCCGTTCTCCACCAGGAACGTCCCGTCGCGCGTCAGCCCCGTGTAGAGCAGCGTGCGCGGATCGACCGGGCGCAGGTACCAGAGCCGCGTCACCAGCACGCCGCGCTGGGTGCCGGCGATCAGCTGCTCCACCGACTGGTCGCCGCCCGCCATCTTCACCGACGACGGGAAGCCCGTGGCCGTCTTCCCCTGCTTCCGCGCCCAGAAGCGCGAGTAGAACAGCTGCTTCAGCACCCCGTTCTCGATCCACGTCTGCCGCGTCAGGGGCAGCCCGTTGCCATCGAACGGCTGCGCGAGCAGCTGCGGGTCCGTCGGGTCCGAGAACAGCGTCACGCGCTCGTCGACGATCTTCTCGCCGATCTTGTTGCCGCCGCCCGGCTTCACGAACGGGCTGCGCCCCTCGTCGGCGGCGCGGGCGTCGATCGCGAACGCCAGCAGCTGCACCAGGTCGCCCACCGCCTGCGGCTCCAGGATCACCGTGTAGCGCCCCGGCTCGATCGCCTGCGGGTTCCGCGACAGGCGCGCCTTCTCGGTCGCCCGCTCGGCCACGCGGCGCGCGTCCAGCTGCGCCCAGTCCGGATGGTCGCCCGCCGCCCAGCCCGAGCCCGTGCCGTCCTTCGTGCGCACCGTCAGCGTGTAGTTGGCGCTCGTCGACCGGTCGTAGGCGAACAGCCCCGCCTTGTTGCCGAGCGCGGCGCTCCCCATTCCCGTCACCAGGAAGCCGGCCGCCTCCAGGTCGCCCGCCTTCCGCGCCAGCTCCAGCGCGGTGAGCGCGGCGCGCGCGCGGTCGGCGGCCGTGAGCTGCGCCGTCGCGTCGAAGTAGCGCGTCGCGGGGCGGTACGTCTGCGCACCGAGCGGCGGCATCGCCTCCGGGTCGTCGGGCGCGAGGCGCGCCATCCGCTCGCTCTGGTCCACCGCGCGGCGGATCGACTCGTCCGACAGGTCGTTCGTCGTCACCACCGCGTGCTTCGGCCCGAACGACGACTGGATCGCCAGCGTCGCGTCGGTCGTCGCGCCGGCGGTCGACATCTGGTTGGCGGCGAAGCGCGTGTTGCCGCGGTAGCCCGTGTTGACCTGCACGTCGATGCCGTCGGCCTTCGACAGCTTCACGGCCTTCTCGACGATGGCCTGCGCCTCCTCGCGCGTCAGCAGCGCGCCCTCGGCCGCCGCGTGGAGCGGCAGGCCGCGGCGTGACGCCTCGGCGACGGCGGTGGGATCGAGCAGCAGGCGGCGCCGGGAGAGGGCGTCGGATCGCGGAGCCATCAGCTCTTCCTCCCGGTGTTGATGACGTTGACGTTGCGGAAGCGCGCCGGCGGGCTGCCGTGGCTCACCGCGTTCACCTGGCCCGGCTGGCCCTTGCCGTCGAAGAAGCTGCCGCCCAGCTGGTAGCTGCGCTTCCCGCCGATCATGTCCATCGAGTTCCAGAAGTCCGGCGTGCGGATCTGGTAGGCCACGTCCTTCAGCTGGCCGACGATCTTGCCGCCGCGGATCTCGTGGAACACCTGCCCGCCGAACTGCGCGTTGTAGCGCTGCTGGTCGATCGAGAACGAGCCGTCGCCGACGATCAGGATGCCGCGATCCGTCGCGGCGATCAGGTCGTTCTGCGTCAGGTCGCGCTCCCCGGGCATGAGCGAGACGTTGCACATGCGCTGGAACTGCACGTCGCCCCATCCCTGCGCGTACGAGCAGCCGTGCGAGCGCACCGGCGCGCCCTGCTTCTGGTACCACCAGCGCAGCCACGGCGCCTGCTCGCGCGTCGTCTGGTAGTCGTTGAAGACGCCGTTCTTCACGATCAGGAAGTCGTCGGGCTTCACGCCGTCGTCGTCCCAGCCGATGGTCGCCAGCGCGCCCTCCTGCGAGCGGTCGCCCTGGATGTTCATGAACGCGGGCCCGTACTTCAGCTGGCCGAGCTGCTTCTCCGGCGGGGCGATGAAGCTGGTGCCGGCGTAGTTCGCCTCGTAGCCCATCGCGCGGTCGAGCTCCGTCGGGTGGCCGATGCTCTCGTGGATGGTGAGCCACATGTTGCCCGGGTCGAGCACGAGGTCGTAGCGGCCGACCTCCACCGGCTTGGCGCCGAGCTTCGCCGACGCCTCCTCGCCCCACCGCTGCGCGTTCCCCACCAGGTCGCTCGAGAGCACGTACTCCCAGCCGCGCGCCATGGGCGCGACGACGTTGCCGCGGTTCTGGAAGTCGGTGCGGTCGGGGGAGACGGCGGTGATCTGCAGCAGCGGCCAGGTGCGCACGAAGTCCTGGCGGATGATGGAGCCGTCGGTGTTGGCGTAGGCGCGGTCGTGCTTCACGAAGAACAGCCCGCTGTTGACGAACTTCACGTTCGCCGCCTTCATCGCGTTGGCGTTGGCCTTCAGCAGCAGGTCGGCCTTCTGCTCCAGCGGGACGTCCCACGGATCGGTCGTGTAGGCGCCCTTCCACGTCGCGTCGTTCACCACCGGCGACGGCAGCCACTCGACGGCGCGGTCGCGCGCGACGCGCGTCGCCTTCGCGATCGCGACGGCCTCGCGCGCGGCGGCGGCGGCGCCGTCCTTGGTGAGCACGCGCGTGGCGGCGAAGCCCCACGTGCCGTCGACGAGCGCGCGCACGCCGATGCCGAGCGTGTCGGTGTCGACGACGTTCTGGATCTGCTGCTCGCGCGTGAAGACGAAGTTCTGGCGCTGGCGGCTGACGCGCACGTCGGCGTAGCCGGCGCCGGCGGCGCGCGCCGCCTCCAGCGCGGCGGCCATGAGCGCCTTGGTGGCGGCGGGATCCTGGAAGACGTCGAGCGCGCGGGCGCTCGGTGCGGGCGCGGCCGAGAGCAGGCTCGGGATGCCGCCGAGCGCACCGCCGGCGAGGGCGGCGGCGCCGACGGCGGCCCCGCCCTGGCGGAGGAAGTCGCGTCGGGTGGTCATGCGGGAGGCGTGCGGGGGATGGGGAGGCGCGCGGAGGGGATGCGCGCGGGCACACCAAGGAGCATCGCCGCGCGGCGGTGCGCCAGACGGGGGACGGGAAATTGACGGCTGCGGACTGCGGGCTGCGGTTCCCGTTCCGTGCCCTCGGCGTACCACGTCGCCACCAGATCGCTTGCTCGTGGTGAGGATGCGGATGCTTCGGATCGAGCGGATGCAGCGGATCGCTCCTCGTCGCGCACGGGACGTCGTCGCCACGCGGGACGATCCGGAGCATCCGTGTCATCCGAAGCATCCGCTGCCTCCCCAACAGGCCAACGGGTCCGGCGCGAAGGGGCAGGCCGCGCGACACGCCGCGCGCAGCCGACGGGATGAGCCGATCTGCTCATGCGAGGAGAGCCCCCACGCGCGTACGCTCCGTCGTCCGCCGTTCGTCGCTTCCCGCCGATGCCTCCGTCCGTGCGCCACCGCTCGCCGATCGTCCTCCTCGCCGCTGCGCTCCTCGGTGTCGCGTGCGCCGGTCCCGCCGACCGCGATGCCGACGACGGCACGAACGTCGCCGAGGCGGCGGACGTCGCGTCCTCCTCCTCCTCCGAGGAGACGTGTCGCGGCGCGGGGCTCGGCACGCTCGACGAGGTGCGGCGGCTCGCGCCGCTCACCGACGCGGACGTCGTGCGCTACCTGCGCGTGATGGGCGAGGCGGCCGCGCGCCGCGCGGCGCCCACGCCCGAGGAGCGCGACGCGCTGGCGCGCGCGGAGGCGCTGCAGCAGCGCGCGCTGACGCAGGGGCTCCCGGCTACGGCGGAGGCGGCGATCGAGGCGAACGCGATCATGGCGCGCGCCGACACGCTGCGCCGCCACCGGGACGTCCTCGTCGCGCGGGCGCAGGACGGCGGCGCGGGCTGCTGGATCGTGCTGCGCGACCGGATCGAGGCGATCGTCCCGAACTCGTCGCCCGACGGCGACTCGGGGATCTACGGCGACGAGTCCGACGCGCCCGGTGAAGCGGCCACCGACGCGGCCGGGCAGGAGAGCGCGGAGGACGCGGAGCTGCGCCGTCGCCTCGACGCGCTGCGCGCGGCGGACAGCGTCGTCGTGACGCCGCGGCAGGCGGCGGTGGCGGCGGCGATCGGAAGCGTGAGGGAGTGAGACCGCTGCGTGCTGCGTGCTGTGTGGCCGGCATCGATGCACCGGACCCGGACGGCAACAGCAGCAAGGATGAGATCGGACAAGATCTGATAAGAGCGGATGGCCTCGCGTGGTGGCGACCAACATCGCGTCACGCGGAGCCATCCGCCGTTATCAGCCTTTCTCCGATCTTCATCCTTGCAATGCCGTTCGCCGTTCAGGGTTCGGCGCGCCAGGCACGGCTCGGCGAACAAAGGACTACGGATGCTCCGGATGAGACGGATGCTCCGGATGAGACGGATGCTCCGGATCGCTCCGCGCGGCGGCGACGTTCCATGCACCGAGAGGAGCGATCCGCATGATCCGTCTCATCCGTTTGATCCGTATCCTCCCCGAGTAGTTCGTGCAGGCTGGCTGCGACGTCGGATGCCGAGGGCACGGCACCCACACGCAGCACGCCGCACGCCGCACGCAGCCGCGTCTCACCCCGCCGGCTCCGCGAGGATCAGCGCCGCCCCGTCCGGGATCCCCACGCACGCCTTCACGTGGTCGTAGCCCTGCAGCCCGCGCTTCTCGACGTCGGCGGCGATGCGGCGGAACTGCGCGAGCTGGCTGGCCAGTGAGCCGCGCATGCGCCGGTCGGGCGAGATCAGCACGTACCCGTCCGTGCTGCCGCCGAGGACCTGCCAGCCGCGCGCGCGGTAGAAGGCGCGGGTGGCGGGGACGTCGGAGACCGCGAAGGCGGTCGTCCGCTGCAGCCCGAAGGTGCTCTCGGTGAGCGCGGCGCTGCACGCGGCGTCGTGGCGCGCGCCCGGCGGCACGGGCGGCAGGACGGGGTCGACGAGCGACAGGATCAGCGACAGGAGCGGTGTGGGACGCATGCGGGCACGATGGCGGCCGGCGCGCCGCGGCGCATGACGCATTCCGCTCATGCGCGCCGAGGGACCGGTTGCGCCGCGGGCCGGCGGGCCGCATCGTCGCCGCGTCATCCACCCCCGGAGGCGTCCGTGTCCGTGGTCCCACGCCGCGACTTCCTCACGCAGCTCGGTGCCGGCCTGGCCGGCGTCGGCGCCGCGCCCTCCCTGCTGGCCGCGGAGGTCGCGCGGCTCTCCGTGCCGCCGGTCGCCGACGCGCCGCCCGAGCGGCTGGCCCAGGACGAGGCGTTCTGGGCGGGGATCCGCCGGGCGTTCGACGCGCCGGCCGGCGTCGTGAACCTCGACCACGGCAACATCAACCCCGCGCCGCGCGCGGTGATCGAGCGCCACCTGCGCCACGTGCGCGAGACGCAGCAGTTCCCGGCGCAGCGGATGTTCGCGCTCTACCAGGAGGTCTCGCAGCGCGCCGTGAAGCCCGCGCTCGCGCGCCTGCTGGGCGTCCCCGACGCGGAGGTCGCCGTCGTGCGCAACGCGACCGAGGCGATGGACACGGTGCTCCTCGGCGTCCCGCTGAAGCCCGGCGACGAGGTGGTGTGCTCGGCGCACGACTACTACGCCATGCTCGACGCGCTGGAGCAGCGCCGCGCGCGCGACGGGATCGTGCTGCGCATGGTGCGCCCGCCCGTGCCGCTCCCCGACGCCGACGCGCTGGCGGCGCTGTACGAGCGCGAGATCGGGCCGCGCACGCGCCTCGTGCTGGTGACGCATCCCAGCAACCTCACCGGGCAGCTCGCGCCCGTGCGCCGCATCGCCGACGCCGCGCACCGCGTGGGGGCCGAGCTCGCGGTGGACGGCGCGCAGTCGATGGCGCTCGTGCCGTACACGATGGCGGAGCTGGGGTGCGACTACTACGGCGCGAGCCTGCACAAGTGGCTGATGGCGCCGGTGGGCGCGGGCGTGCTCTGGATGCGGCCCGCGCACGTCGCGAAGGTGTGGCCGCTGGTCCCGGCGCCGCCGCACGTGCAGGGGATAGAGCGCTACTCATGGAGTGGCACCTATCCGGAGCACGTGCTCGCGTCCGCGCTCCCCGCGCTGGAGCTGCACGAGCGGCTGGGCACCGCGCGCAAGCTGGCCCGCATGCGCTACCTGGCCGGCGCGTTCCGCGCGCGCGTGGCCGCGCTGCCGGGCGCGCGCCTCTACACCACCGACGCGCCCGACGCGAGCTGCGGCATCACGACGCTCGAGCTGCCGAACGTCGAGGCGGCCGCGCTGCAGAAATTCCTGTGGGAGCGCCACCGCATCTTCGTGCAGGACATGAGCGGCGACGCGCGCACGCCGGAGATCCGCGGCATCCGCGTGACGCCCAACGTCTACACGACGCCGGGGGAACTGGTACGGCTGGCGGACGTGCTGGCGACGGTGGCGCGGCGCGGACTGGGGACGTGAAGCTGCGTGCCGCGTGCCGCGTGTACGGCCGCTCGGGATGCGTCGGCGCGCCGGACCTGAACTGCGAACGGCATTGGCAAGGATGAAGATCTGAACAGATCTGATAACGACGGATGGCTCCGTGTGGTGCGACGTCGGTCGCGCGCCAGCGGAGCCATCCGTCGTTGTCAGACGTTATCCGATCTTCATCCTTGCCAACGCCGTTCGGGTCCGGCACGTGGATGCAGGCCACGCAGCACGCTGCACGCAGCGTCAGGTCCGCTCGACGATCCGATCGATCAGATGGCTCGACTGCTCCAGCGCCGTCTCCGTGAAGTCGCCGAAGAACGCCCGCACCTCCGCGAACATCCCCTCGAACGCCGCCTGGTCGCCCGCGCGCAGCACCGTCGCCAGCTCCGTCGCCGCGCCGCGGAAGGCGTCCGTCACCGCGCCCAGCTCCGGGTTGCGCATCTCCAGCGGGCCGTAGAGCGCCGGCGACTGCGCGAAGTGCCGCGCCGCCACGTACAGCTCCAGCAGGTACGCGGGCGACGTGAAGCGCAGCGTCTCCTCCAGCGGCAGCCCCGCCCGCGCCAGCGTGAGGCCGAGGACCTGCGTCTGGAAGTGCGTCAGCACCTGGACGATCGCCATCACGCGGTCGTGGTGCGCGGGCGTCGCCTCCGTCACCACCAGCCCGCGCGCCGTGAACGTGCGCGCCAGCCAGTCGGCCCACGCGTCGCCGCGCCCGCGGCACAGCACCACGCGCTGCCCCTGCAGCGAGTGCACGCTGGCGCCGAACATCGGGTGCGTGCCGACGACGCTGGCGCGCGTCGCCGCCAGCATCGCCTCCACCGGCGCGCGCTTGACGCTCGTCACGTCCATCAGCAGCGCGTCCTCGCGCACGTGCGGACCGATCGTAGTGATGACCTGCTCCGTGACGTCGATCGGCACGCTCACGATCACCACGTCCGCCGCGGCCGCCGCCTCCGCCGCGCCGATCTCGGTGTCGACGTCCGCCACCAGCACGCGGTGGCCCAGGTCCCCGAACAGCCGCGCCATCACGCGGCCGATGCGGCCATGTCCGCCCACGATCGCGACCGTGCGCGGCGGCTCGCCCGGCGGCACCTCGGCGCGCAGCGCGGACTGGTGCTCGCGGCTCGCGCGCAGCAGCAGGCGGAAGATCGCCTCCACCTCGCCCACCGGCAGCCCCAGCTCCGCGGCGTCGCGCGTGCGCTCGGCCAGCACCTCGCGCTCGCGCGCCGGGTCGCGCACGCGCATCCCGTGCGCGCGCTTGTACGCCGCCACCTCCGCGACGACCGCCATGCGCCGCGCCGTCAGCTGCAGCAGCTCGCGGTCGAGCGCGTCGATCGTCGCGCGCAGGACCGCCAGCGGGCGCGCGTCGCCGTCCGTCACGCGTCGCGCGCCGCGACCGCCAGCACGGCGGCCGGCAGCAGGAGCGTGAAGCACGCGCCGCGGCCGTCCGGGCCCGCGTCCACCGACAGCTCGCCGCCCATCGCGCGCGCCAGGTCGCGGCTGATCGCGAGGCCCAGCCCCGTGCCCTCGGTGCCCGTGGTGAGCGTGCGCCCCAGCTGCACGAACGGCTCGAACACCGCCTGCCGCTGGTCCTCCGGCACGCCGGGGCCCGTGTCCGTGACCGAGACGCGCGCGTGGTCGCCGACCATCGCGCCGTGCACCGCGACCCGCCCGCCCGTCGGCGTGAACTTGATCGCGTTCGAGAGGAGGTTGAGCACCACCTGCTCGACCTTCGTGCGGTCGGCCAGCACCGGCAGGTCGCCCGTGACGTCGGACGCGAGCGTCAGCCCCTTGAGCTGCGCCAGCGGCCGCGCCATCTCCATCACCGCCGCGATGCTCGTGGCGAGCGACATCGGCGCCAGCTCGTACGTCAGCTGCCCCGCCTCGATCCGGCTGTAGTTCAGCAGGTCGTTGATGATGCGCAGCAGGTGGCGCTGGCTCGCCTGGATGCGGTCGAGGTCCGAGCGCTGCGTCTCGGTGAGCGGGCCGCGCAGCTCCATCGCCAGCAGCTCGGCGTAGCCGCCGATCGCGTTCAGCGGGGTGCGCAGCTCGTGGCTCATGGCGGCCAGGAACTCGCTCTTGGCGCGGTTCGCGGCCTCCGCGGCCGCCACGCGGCGCGCGTCCTCCAGCGCCTGCATCTCGGCCGCGCGCCGCTCGGTGAGGTCGCGCGTCACCTTGGCGAAGCCCACCAGCTCCCCGGTCGCGTCGCGCAGCGCGGTGATGACGACGTTGGCCCAGAAGCGCGTGCCGTCCTTCCGCACGCGCCACCCCTGGTCCTCCACGCGCCCCTCCGCGGTCGCGACGCGGAGCTCCCACCCGGGCTTGTCGGCCGCGACGTCCTCCGGCGGATAGAACGTCGAGAAGTGGCGGCCGATGATCTCGTGCGCCTGGTAGCCCTTGAAGCGCTGGGCGCCCGCGTTCCAGGTGCGGATGTAGCCGTCCGCGTCGAGCGCGAAGATCGCGTAGTCGCGGACGCTCTCCACCAGGAGGCTGAACAGCGCGCCCTCCGCCTGCAGCCGCGCGATCGCGGGCGGTGCCGCGGGCGCAGCGGGCGGCACGGCGGCGGGGCCCGGCGTGCGCGAGTCGCTCATCGACCTCGTCTCTTCGTTGCGAGCTCCCTCTCCCTCCCCCCCCCGGCCGGCGCCGAGACCCCGCGCCGGTACCATGGACGAACCGTAACGTACGGAGGCCCGCCCGCAAACGGTCCTGCGCACTCCGCGGGCCGTGGCGGCATCCGCGGGCCCGCGTGGGCCCGCGGATGCCGCCCGTTCCACGCCCTAGCTCACTGCAGCGTCGTGCCCTGCGAGGCGCTCCCCGCGAGCCCGTTGAGGAAGAACTTGAACGTCCCGTGCGGCTGCGCGCGGTACAGGATCTCGGGGCCGAACAGGTAGAGCGTCCCCTGGCCGACCTTCGCCTCGACGGCGGCCGCGCCCCCCTCGAGGTGCTTCTGCCCCCACGCCCAGCCGCTGCGCAGCGGGGTGGCCGTGTCGTACCACGCCACGCGCTTCACGCCCCGCGCCGCGGCGTCCGGCCCGAGCGTGAACGCCGGCGAGTCGTCGAAGAAGACGTCCGCCTGCGACTCCATCCCGAACGCCGACGCCTGCGTGGTGTCGACGCGCACGCGCAGCACCGAGCCGGGCACGTAGAACTGCTCGCGCGGGAGCGGCTTCCCCTGCGCGTCCACCAGCTTGTTCCCCACCGGCAGGCCGAGGTGCTGCGCCAGCACCGTCGAGGAGCCGATCGTGATCACCGTGCCGCCCTGCTCGAGGAACGTCTTGAGCTGCGGGACCGTCCTCGCCACCGACGTGTTGCCGAGCGTGGCGCGGAGGTCGGCCGGGACCGCGTCGGCGCGCGGCTCGCCGCCGCGGGGCGCGTCGCCGCCGCCGCCGCCGAAGCCGCCGCCCTGCCCGTCGCGCGCCGGGATCGCGCCGTCGACGAGGATGATCGCGTCGTACTTCGCGCGCAGGTTGCCCGCGTCCAGCTGCGGCGCGTAGACCACGTCGAACGGGATCTTCTTCTGCTCCAGCAGCCAGCGCGTCCAGCCGGACGGCATCGAGCCGCCGTAGCGGTCCCACAGCGCCACGCGCGGCGACTTCAGGCGCGCCAGGTCGCCCGCGGGCCGCGACGGCGCGGCGGCGACGTCGATCCCCAGCTCGCTCGCGATCGGCTGCAGCCGCGCGCGCGTGCTGGCGCCGGCGGCGACGAAGAACGAGCCCGCCGGATGCCCGGCGAACGGCGCCGTCAGGCGATAGACCTCCTCGCCCGCGCCCACGAGGCGCACCGCGGCGGGGAAGGCGTCGTTGTACCGCGCGGAGATCACGTAGCCGGCCGCGTTCCCCGCGGCGACGGTGCCCGGCGCGGGCTTCACGTTCCAGTCCTTCACCTCGGCGAACGGCCCGTCGAAGCCGTCGAGGATCCGATCGAACTTCACGCCCATCTGGTAGGCGAGCGTCCACCCGGCGGCGTCGTACGGCGGGATCGGCGGGCCGCCCGGGTACAGGAAGTCGTTCGGATGGTCCTGCGGCTCGAACATGTCGAGGATGTGCGGCCGGAACGGCTGCGCGGTCTTGAGGACGTACGAGCCGGCCGGGTACTGCTTGCCCGCGACCGTGAACGCCGCCGTCGCGCGGTGCACGGTGATCCCGTTCTCGCGCAGCGCGTTGATCAGGTGCACGACGCGCGGGAAGTCCGGCTGGTCGGCCGGCAGGATGTAGCCGCGCGGGTCGCGCGCCTCGGGACGGCGCAGCATCGCGAGGTAGCGCTGCGACGCCTCGGCGTTCGCCGCGCCGCCGAACTGCCCGCCCGCCGTCATCACGCCCGCGGGGCCGCCGGCGTTGTTGCTGCCGCCGCGCGCGCCCTGCATCGAGTCGCGCACCGCGTCCAGGCGCGTCGGCGACACGGTCCAGCTGTCCCTGTTCCCGTGCTCGATCGAGTTGCGGCCCATCCGCCAGATGTTGAACAGGAACGTGTCCTTGTAGCGGCTGGCGACGTCGAGCACCGCGTAGTTGGCGGTGATCGAGTAGTCGATCGAGTTGCGGAACTTCCACTCCTGCGGCGCGATGGGCAGCGGCAGGTCGGCGCTCGGCAGCTGGCGGTTGGCGACGAACGGGATCCGCATCGGCGTCGGGTTGCCGATCGTCTCGGTCAGCAGCCCGATCATGTTGTGGAAGTAGACCGTGGTGCGGAGGCCGCCGTTCCACCACGTCGAGTAGTTCGCGCCGCGCCGCATCGTCACGCCGCCCTTGTCCTCGGCGATGAAGCGGTTGTGCATCGCCGCGCCCACCAGGTCGAGCCCCGTCACGATCAGCGGGTCGAGCTGGTAGTTGAACGGGTCGCGGAACGGCGGCGCGAACATCACCGTGCCGGTCGGCCCGGTCTGGTGATGGTTGTACATGATCTGCGGGAACCACTCGTGGAACAGCTGCCGGTTCATGTTCTCCGACTCCGGCTGCGTCGACATGTAGAAGTCGCGGTTGTTGTCGTGCCCGATGTACTTCTGGTACAGCCGCGGGATGCCGTTCGTGCTGCGCTTGAGCGAGTCCGGCTCGCGCATGTACCAGTCGGACACGAGCTGCATGCCGTCGGGATTGGCGTGCACCGCGAGCACGACGACGTCGCGCAGGATGCGCTGCGTCTCCGCGTCGTTGCGGCTCACCAGCTGGTAGACGGTCTCGATCAGCTGCTGCGCGCCGAGGACCTCCGTCGCGTGCAGGCCGCCGTCGATCCAGACGATCGCCTTGCCCTCGGCCGCGAGCGCGCGCGCCTGCGCCTCGGTCACCCCCTCGGCCTTCGCGAGGCGGGTCGCGATCTCCTTGTAGCGCGCCAGGTTCCGGTGGTTCTCCGGCGACGTGACGATCGCCATCAGCTGCGACCGCCCCTCCGCCGTCTTCCCGATGTCGACGACCTTCATGCGGTCCGACTGCTGGTCGAGCTGGCGCCAGTAGGCGGTGAAGCGGTCGTAGTTGGGCAGGCGGTAGTCCGCGCCGATGCGGTGCCCGAAGAACTGCTCGGGCGACGACACCTGCGCGACCTTCGCGGGCTGCGCGTGTGCCGGGAGCGCGAGGACGCCCACGGCGAGCGTGGGGACGAGCAGCCGGGCGAGCGAGCGCCGGGCGCGCGGGTCGGTCGACATTCCACCTCCGTCGGGTTCGGGCGGGCGCGCCGTGGTCGGGCGACGGGCGCGGTCCGCGGATGGGAGCAAAGATGACGCGGTGCGCGCGATCACGCGGCTCCTACGCGGCTCCTACGCGGCGCCCCGCAGGCGTCGCGACGCCACCTCGGCCAGCAGCGCGGCCAGTGCGCCGCCCACCAGCACGGCGTCGGGGACTCGGCGGGGCGCGGGCGCGGCGGGCGCGCCGCCGGGGTCGCGCGCGGCGCCCGTGGTTGGCGGACCGAGGGCGGCCACCGTGGCGGCGAGCGGCGCGGGCTCACGCGCGGGCGCGTCGAGCGGCGACGCGGGCGGCGGCGAGGGCGTGGGAGCGGCCGACGCGTGGGCGACCGTGGCCACGGCACGCGACCAGAACGCGCGGTGCGCGGCGGGGGCCTCCTCCCCACCGGCCAGGCGGCGGCGCCACGTCTCCTCCTCCGCCAGCTGCACGACGCGGCCGGGGCCCACGCGCCGCGCCGCGGCCACGAGCGCGCGCCGGCCCGCCAGCGGACGCCACGCCAGCGGCACCGCGTCGGCGCGCGGCGCGGTCAGCGCACGCACGGTCCCGTCGCCGTCGCGCACCGGATCGTCCAGCGCGGCCGCCGCCAGCGCCGCGAGCGCGGGCACGCGCGCGGCCTCGCCGGCCAGCACCAGCCCACCGCCGCGCCGCACGTAGCCCGCGATCGGGCCGGCCAGCGCGGCCGCGCTGCTGTCGAGCGCGACGACCGCGGCGAGCGTCGCGGTGTCGAGCGCCGTCGTTCCCGCGGCCGCCCCGTCCTGCGCCACGACCATCCCGGGGCCGAGCGCGAAGCGCGCGCGCACGCGCCACCCGGCCTCCTCGAGCGCGGCGACGGTGAACTTCCCCTCCCAGCCCGCGCGCGCGAGCACCAGCACCGCGTCGAGGTCGACCGGCCGCGGCGCGTCCAGCCGCGCGATGCCGCCCACGGTGCGCACCTGCAGCCCCGCGCCCACCGACGGGAGCGCGAGCCGCGCTCCGCCGTCCGCCGCCCGCACGCTGTCCAGCGCGCCCAGCGCGTCGCGCGCGGCCAGCGGCGCGCCGTCCGGGGCCGCCACGGCGAGCTGCACGCCCCCCGCGGGCTCGCGCGCCGGCTCCGCGGCGGTGGCCAGCGCGGGCGCCCGCGTCGCCCGCCAGCTCACGCGCGTCCCTGCGGCGTCCAGCGCGCGCAGCCAGTCGCGCGTGCGCGCGTCGGGGAGCGTGTCGAGCGCCACGCGCGCGGCGGGCGCGCCCTCCGTCGTCCAGCGCGCGAGCGCGCCCGCCAGCGCGCGCTCGTCGGCCGACGCGGCCGCCTGCGCCGCGGCCGGCGCGGGCGCGAGCCGCTGCCACGCCGCCAGCGCCAGCGCGCCCACGGCTCCGGCGCGCAGCGCGCTCTCGACGATGCGACGCGCGCTCATCGCGTCAGCGCGTACGTCACGATGTTCACCGCGAACCGCGTGTTGTCCACGCTCTGGAAGCGCTTGTTGTCGGGATGGTAGCCCCACTCCGAGCTGTAGTCCTTGTTGCTGTACAGCACCGCCACGCGGTCGCCGCGCAGGATGCCGTGCAGGTGCCGGTGCACGAGGTTGTCGCCCCAGCCATTGAGCTCGTGGCTCGTGGTCGGCGGGCCATCGCTGAACGTGAAGAACGCGCGATACAGCGCGTGCTCGTTCGGCAGCTGCACGAGCGGGCCGAGGGTGCGCGCGAGCTCCTCGGTGCACGTCTTGTGGAACATGCCGTCGACGTCGTGGTTGTGGTCGTCGACGAACAGGAACCCGCCCCGATCGATCCACCGCCGCAGCATCCGCCGCTCGGCCTCCGTGAAGCGCACCGGGAGGTGGCCGGTCATGTACGCGAACGGGTACTGCAGCAGCGCCTCGGTCCCCGCCGCGACGATCGCCCCGCTCGGCGCGACCTTCAGCGACGTGTAGCGGGCGAGCGTGTCGATGAGGTTCGCGGGGACGAGGGGGGCGGAGTCCCAGTCGCCGGATTCGTACTGTAAGGTCGCGAAAACGAAATCCGATCCCGATGCAGCGGCGGACGGCACGGCGGAGGACGGAATGGCGGAAGACGATGGGGCGTGAGACGATGGGGCGTAACCTCGTACATCCGCCTCTTCGTATCGCGCTTCACCGTGATCCGCCCTTCCGTTCTCCGCGGTATCGTTCTCCGCCGTCATGGCGCTACTCCGGTCCATGCGTTCACGCCGGCTGCGCGGCTCCGGGCTCCCAGCGCCGCCCGCCGCGCCGCCGTGAGCGGCGCCGTCGCGTCCTTCCCGGCGGCGATCGCCGACAGCGCCTCGCCGAGCGCGCTCGCCAGCGCGGGCGACTCGCCGAGGGCGCGCACGCGCAGCACGGCCAGTGAGTCGGCGCCGGCGCGCGCGTCGTCGCCGCCGCGGCCCAGCAGCGCCAGCGCGCGGTCGAGCGTCGCGGCGCGGGCGCGTGCGGCCGGGTCGAGCGCGGTGCGCGGCGTGCGCGCGACCAGCGGTAGCGTGTCGCCCGACACCTTGCCTGCGCCGCGCACGCGGTTCAGGTCCACGACCACCGTCGGCGGGCGGCCGCGCAGGTAGATGCGCTCCGCCGCGCGCGCGCGCTGCAGCGCGGCGATCGCGCGGCGCATCGGCGCGAGCGCGTTGCGCGGCTCGCCGATCTCCAGCGCGCGGCCCGCGTCCCACATGTGGTTGTAGGCCTCCAGCAGCGGCTTGTTGACCGCCAGTACCGGCGACTCGCCCGCCTCGGGCGTCGCGGCGTTGGTGGCGCTGTTGGTGGCGCGGTCGGCGGCGGCCAGCAGCTGCTCCGGCGTCAGCTGCGGCAGCCGCTCGTTCTGTCCGTGCTGGTGGCCGTCGCCCTCGAAGTGCGCGTGCTCGCCCTCCCCCTCGCCGATGCGCGCGAACACCGCGTCGCCCACGCGCTTGCGCAGGCGCGCCTGGTCCATCGCCAGCTTCCGCGACTCCGATACCACGACCGGGCGCGCGAGCGGCGCGCGGCGCAACTCGGCGCGCGCGACGAGCGCCTCGGTGAGCTGCAGGATCATGCGCTGCCCGATCGCGGTCGTGTCGACGGCCGGCGGCGGCGCGCCCTCCACGGCCACGGAGTCGTACTCGCCCGCGCGCGCGATGCGCAGCGTGCGCGTCTCCGAGACGCCGAGCGCGTCGTCGGGGCGCGGCGGCGCGACGGCCTCGGTGGCGGTGCGCACGGTCGCGGTGTCCACGGGCGACGGTGCGCGGCGGCCGGGGCGCAGGTCGCGCGCGACCGCGCGCAGGTGCACCACGTCGCCGGGCTTCAGCGCCAGCGGCGCCAGGTCCAGCGTCGCCGCGAGCGCGCCGCGCCGCGCGCCCGACAGCCGTGCGGCGCCCACGCGCCCCGCGCGGAAGGTGAAGCTCTCCCCCTCGCCCGAGCTGACGATGTACTCGAACGCGCCGTCGGCGAGCCCCAGGTCGTCGTCGATCGAGGCGCGGAGCGCGAGCGCGCCGCGCGCCTCGCGCAGCACGGTGTCGCGCACCGGCGCGCGCAGCGCGACGCGTGGCGGCAGGTCGGGGCGCGGCTCCAGCGCCACCAGCCGCGTGCGCGCGCTGTCGCCGACGGTCGCGTCGAGCCGCAGCAGCGCCGCGCGCGCGGGCACCGCGAGCGTGGCGCGCCAGCGCTCGCCGGCGGCACGAACGGCCACGGTGCGCGTCGCGGCGGCGGAGTCGGGCACCACGAGCGACGCGCGCACGCGCGCGGCGTCGCCCGTGCCCTCGACGACCAGGGCGCTGCCGACGACCGCCGCGACGACCGGGGGCGCGTCGAGCGTGCGCGCGGGCTCGCGCGTGTAGGCGGGCGGCGTGACGGTCACGCGCACGCGCGCCAGCGGGTTCACGAGCGCGGCGCGCCGCGCGGCGGGTGAGCTCGCATCGGCCACGCGTGCATCCGCGGCGCGCGCGCCGAGTCGCGGCGCGATCGCCCACGCACCGGTGGCGAGCACCACGGCGGCCAGCAGCGCGGCCGCGGGAGCGAGCAGCGCGCGGCGCACGTCGCGCGCGACCGTCGCGCGCCACGGCGTCGCGCGCACGCGGTCGGCGAGCGCGCGCGCCACCGGCGCGGGGAGCGCGTCGGCCTCGTCGCCGGCCAGCGTCACCAGCGCGTAGCGCAGCGCCGGCAGCCGCGCCTCCAGCCAGAGCGCGACGCTCGTGCGGTCCCACGCGCGCGGGCCGCCGCGCGTCGCGGCGATCGCCGCCACCGCCGCCGCGAGCGCGCCCGCCGTGGCCGACGCGGCGACCACCGTACCGGTCGGGGCGCGCAGCAGCGTCCCCACGGACCACGCGCCGAGTGCCGCTGCTCCGCCCCAGAGCGCGACGCGCGCGGCGGCCGTCGCCACCAGCGTGCGCCGCGTCGCGCGCAGCATCTCCAGCGCCGGCGCCGTCACGCGGCCTCCCGCGCGGCGATCGGTTCGGCGATGACGTCGGGTGCGTCGCGGCGCGCGCGGCGGCGCAGCGGCAGCTCGAGCAGCAGCAGCGCGGCCGCGGCGCCGAGCAGCGCGGCGCCCAGCGTGTCGCGCGCGCCGCCCGGCATCGCGCGCAGCGGCGCGGCGACCAGGAGCGGGCCAGTTCCCGCCAGTCGCGCGACGTCGGCGGCGGACAGCGGAGACGCATCGCGCGCCTCGCCGCACGACGCGAGCAGCGCGGGCAGCAGCGCGCGGAACGCGCTCCCCAGCGCCACGTCGCCGACCTGCGGCACCGCGACGGCGACGGCGCGCGTGCAGCCAGCGCCGAGCGCGCGCTCGAGCGCGGCGGCGCGCGCGTCCGCCCACCACGCGATCACGCGCGCGCCCGCCGTGTCGGGCGCCACCGCACGCGCGAACGGCGCGACCACCGCGTGCTCGCCCGCCACGAGGCCGTACGCCGTATCCGCGGTCGTCGCGCGCGCGCCGGTGGGCGCGCCGTCCGCCGGCCACTCCACCAGCACGTGGCCCGCGCCGCGCGCCCATTCGAGGTCGGCCTCGGTCGCGCGGACGCGCGTCAGCCGCACGGACGCCGTGTCGTCGCGCGCGATGCCCGAGAGGGCGAGCGCGGCGGCCAGCGCGTCGTCGCGCGGCGCGTCGCGGAGCGCCACCCGCAGTGGCGCCGCGGCGCGCGTCGAGTCTGCGCGGGCCGACGACGGGACCGTCACGATGCGCGCGCGCCCGGTCCAGACCGCGCGCACCGCGAGCGTCGCCGCGTCCACCGTCTCGCGCGCCAGCGGCGACACCACCACCAGCGCCAGCGAGTCGGCGCCGGCCGCCAGCGTGGGCGCCGCGCGCCGCGCCGCGATCAGCGCGGCCGAGAGCGAGCCACGCGCGTCGGGCGCCTTCGCCGCGACGGCCGAGTCGAGCGCGCGCGACCACGCGGCCGAGTCCACACCGGGCGTCCACGTCAGCGGTGCACCCGGCGCGGCGTCGAACGGCAGCACCACGTCACCCGGTCGCGCGAGCGCGCGCACCGCGCTGGCGATCGACGACGCGTCGGCCGTGCGCGAGCGATCGGCGACGATCAGCCGCGCCACCGCGGCGCGCGGCGGCGTGCGCACCGGCCGCGCGAGCGCGAGCCCCGCCAGCAGCGCGGCCAGCAGGCGCAGCGCGAGCACGAGGAGGTCCGTCGGCCGCGACAGCCGGCGCACCGCGCGCGGCGCGCGCTCCGGCGCGAAGCGCGCGGTCGGCAGCCACGACGGCCGCGGACGCCCGACCGTGATCGCGTGCAGCGCGACCAGCGCCGCCGCCACGGCGACGCCGGCGGCCAGCCCCCACGGCGCGAGCAGCGTCACGCTCACGCCGCGTCACCACGCACGATGCGCCGCACCGCGCGCGCGGGCGGCTCGTCGGTCGCCACCAGCGCGTACGTCGCGCCCACCTCGCGCCACGCGCGCGCCAGCCCCGCGCGCCACTCCGCGAAGCGCGCGACGTAGGCGGTGCGCGCCGCGGCGTCGAACGGGCGGCGCAGCCTCGGGTCCTCGGGATCGACGGCCAGCGCGAGGTCGCGTGGCGGCGCCAGCTCCTCGGCCGCCACCACGTGCAGCGCATGCACGTCGCCGCCGCGCGCCGCGTGCGCGCCCGCGGCCTGCCGCAGCGCGTCCGCGTCGTCGCCCAGATAGTCCGAGATCAGCACCAGCCGGCTGCTCGCCGGCACGCGCGCGAGCAGCGGCGCCAGCGCGCCCGATCCCGCCGGCGCGACCGCGTCGAGCGCGCGCGCCAGCTCGTGCACCACGCCGCGCCGCGAGCGCGGCGGCAGCGTGCGCACCCCGTCGCTGCCGGCGATCGCGAGCCCCACCGGATCGCCCGCCGCGTGCGCCACCGCGGCGAGTCCCACGGCGAGCGCGCACGCGGTCCGCCACTTCGCGTGGCGCGTGCCCGCATCCGTTCCCTCGGGAAACGCCATCGACGCGCTCGCGTCCACCAGGAGCAGCGTCGGCAGCAGCGCGTGGTCGTCGGCCAGCCGCACGTACGCGCGGTCGCTGCGCGCGAGCAGCCGCCAGTCGAGCCGCCGCGGATCGTCGCCCTGGCGGTACGCGCGGTACTCGCTGAACTCGCCCGTGCTGCCGCGCAGCCGCGCGCGGTGCGCGCCGGGGAGGTTGCCGGCGACGCGACGGCGGGCGGGCCACCTCAGCGATCGAACCTGATCGAGCAGGGCGGCGTAGTCGTGCGTCCGGATGCTCATACGACGGCCACCTGAGCGTCGAGCGTCGAGCGGTGAGCGTCGAGCGTGCACACGGTCCGGTGCGCGGGCGTGCTGCAGGCCGCCGGACCCCCACGCTCACCGCTCGACGCTCGACGCTCGACGCTCATTCAGATCCGCACGCCGGAGCTGGGCGCCGCGACATGAGCGAGCACGGCGTCCACCACCTGTTCGACATCGACGCCCTCGGCCTCGGCGGCGAAGGTGGGCAGCACGCGGTGCCGCAGCACCGGCGCGGCGACGCGACGCACGTCTTCCGGCGCGACCGCCACGCGGCCGGCGAGCAGCGCATGCGCCTTCGCGCCGAGGATCAGCGCCTGGCCCGCGCGCGGGCCCGCGCCCCAGCGCACCGACTGCTGCACCAGCTTCGGCGCGCCGGGATCGTCCGGGCGCGTCGCGCGCACCAGCGACGCCGCGTAGCGCAGCACCGGATCGCTCGCCGCCACCGCGCGCGCGAGGCGCTGCAACGCGAGCGTCTGGTCGGCGTCGAGCACCGGCGCGAGCGGGCCCTGCGACGCGCCCGTCGTCGCGCGCAGGATCGCCACCTCGTCCTCCGCCGCGGGATAGCCCACGCGCACGTCGAACAGGAAGCGGTCGAGCTGCGCCTCGGGCAGCGGATACGTGCCCTCCTGCTCGATCGGGTTCTGCGTCGCCAGCACGAAGAACGGCTCCGGCAGCCGCATCGTGTGACCCGCCGCGCTCACCGCGTGCTCCTGCATCGCCTCCAGCAGCGCGGCCTGCGTGCGCGGCGGCGCGCGGTTGATCTCGTCGGCGAGGACGATGTTCGCGAACACGGGGCCCTGCACGAAGCGGAACGCGCGCGCGCCGGTGTGCGTGTCCTCCTCCAGGATCTCCGTCCCCGTGATGTCGCTCGGCACCAGGTCGGGCGTGAACTGGATGCGGCGGAACTGCAGGCGCATCGCCTCCGCCACCGACTTCACGAGCAGCGTCTTCGCGAGGCCGGGGACGCCGACGAGGCGCGCGTGGCCGCCGGCGACGATCGCCAGCAGGATCTCCTCGACCACGTCGCCCTGGCCGAGGACGCGGCGCGAGACCTCGTCGCGCAGCGCCCGCGCGGCGGCCAGGAGCGGCTCGGCCCGCGCGAAGTCGGCGTCGTCGGCCGTGCCGCGCGGGGCAGCGGCGGCTCGCGCGGGGGCGTCGGGAAGGGCGGCAGCGTCGGAGCGCACGGCGGGCGGGTGGGGTGGGGACGGCACGACCGGCGAGCGCGCGGCCCGCCGGTCGTCTGCACGTTGGTGCATGCTGTACACGCGTGTGCAAGCTACGAATGGCGGGCCGCGGTCGTTGTGGACACCGGGGTTCGCGGCCGGTGAACGAACGGTAAACGCCGGCCGAGCCCGCGTGCCGGCATCCTCCGATGGCATCGCAGGTTGGCAGGTCGAGGTCGCCACTTGTTTCCGAGGCCCGGACGTTGCAACCGCGCCACAACCGAAGCCGACGTTCCCCGCCTGGGGGAGGCCC
This sequence comes from Roseisolibacter agri, assembly GCF_030159095.1. Taxonomy (NCBI): domain Bacteria; kingdom Pseudomonadati; phylum Gemmatimonadota; class Gemmatimonadia; order Gemmatimonadales; family Gemmatimonadaceae; genus Roseisolibacter; species Roseisolibacter agri. The sequence goes on along the minus strand of NZ_BRXS01000003.1, from coordinate 732,428 downwards.
GCGCCGCACGCCGCACCGGAGTAGATGTCGTGAGCTCGAAACGTCCTGTCACGCGCCTGGCGCCCGATGCCCGCGCCGCGCTGCTCGCCTACGGAGCCCGCGCCACCTGGCCGGGCGGGTTCGCCATCTATCAACGCGCGCAGCCGGCCGACGGCGTGTTCGTCGTCCTCAGCGGCCGCGTCGTCCTCCGCAGCCGCGTGAAGGCCGGACGCGGCTTCGTCCCCGTCGTCGCCGCCGAGGGCGAGACCTTCGGCGCCGAGGGGCTCATCCCGGGCAGCAGCTACGTCACCGACGCCCGCGCCGAGGAGGCCAGCGAGACGCTGCACCTCAGCGCCGCGCAGCTCCGCAGCTGCCTGCGCGAGCAGCCGCTCGTCGGCGGCGCGCTGCTCGCCCAGCTGATGGTCGAGCGCAGCGCGCTCCTCGAGAAGCTGCGCGAGCTGGCCACGCTCAGCGTCGAGGAGCGGCTCATCGCCTCGGTGGTGCGCATGGCCGACCAGAGCGGCCTCTCCGACGACGCCCCGCTCGTCCTCGGCCCCGCGCAGTACCGGCTGCTGTGCGAGCTGGTGGGCGCCACGCGCGAGAGCGTCTCCCTCGTCTTCAACCGCCTCGTCTCGGCCGGGCTGGTGGAGCGCGAGGGGACGACCTTCTCGGTGCCCGACGTCGGCGCGCTCGCCAAGCGCCTCAGCGCGACGTGGGTGGAGGAGGACACGGCGGTGCCGATGACGCGCGAGGACGGGGGGTCGATCGCCACGCGCGCCTGAGCCGGATCGTCGCGTCGGACCCGAACGACCACTGCAGCAAGGACGAACGTCTGAGAAGATCTGATAACGACGGATGGCTCCGGTGGAGCGCGAGGATCCTCGCACCACACGGAGCCATCCGTCGTTATCAGATCTTGTCCGATCTCATCCTTGCAGATGCGGTTCGGGTCCGGCGGACCGATGGCTCGCGGGTCGAGGATCCGCAGCCCGTGGTCCGCAGCTCCCTCCGGGGGTTGTAGGTTGTGGGTCATGCCGGCCCCGGATCTTTCCCGCTACGCGCGCCAGATCGCGCTCCCAGAAGTCGGGCTCGCGGGACAGGCGCGTCTGGCGGACGCCCGGGTGCTGATCGTCGGGGCGGGCGGGCTCGGGTCGCCCGCGGCGCTCTGGCTCGCGGCGGCGGGCGTCGGACGCATCGGGCTCGCGGACCACGACCGCGTGGACCGCTCCAACCTCCACCGGCAGCTGCTCTACGCGCCGGGCGACGAGGGCACGCCCAAGGTCGAGGCGGCCCGCGCGCGGCTCGCCGCCGTCGCTCCCGACGCGCGGATCGACCTGCACCACGTCGAGGTCACCGCCGCCAACGCGCCGGCGCTCGTGCAGGGCTACGACGTGGTGCTCGACTGCACGGACCAGATCCCCGTCCGCTACGCGCTGAGCGACGCGTGCGTCGCCGCCGGGCGTCCGCTGGTGCATGGCGCCGTGTCGCGGTGGGAGGGGCGCGTCACCGTGCTCGCCGCGTCCGAGGGGCCGTGCTACCGCTGCCTGTGGCCGACGCCGCCACCCGCGCACGCGATCCCGTCGTGCGCGGAGGCGGGCGTGCTGGGGCCCGTCCCGGGCGCGATCGGGATGCTGCAGGCAGTCGAGGCGTCCAAGCTGCTCCTCGGCGCCGGCGACCCGCTGGTGGGCCGGCTGCTGGTGATGGACCTGCTGCGGATGGTGACGCACGTCTTCGCCGTGCCGCGCGACCCGTTGTGCCCGACGTGCGCGGCGGGCCAGATTCGCCAGGCCGGGATGGACGGCGCCGTCGCCGTCTCGCCCGACGCCCCGTACCCGTCGCCGGAGCCGTCGTCCGTGTCGCAGCCGTCCGCCGGACACCCGGCCGTCGAAGAGATCTCCCCGGTGGAGCTGGCCGCGCGCCTGGGCGCCGCCGATCCGCCGCTGGTGCTGGACGTGCGCGAGCCGTGGGAGCACGACATCGCGCACCTCGCGGGCGCGCGCCTCGTGCCGCTCAACCAGCTCCCCGCCGCGCTCAGCACGCTCGACCCGGCGCGCGCGCTCGTGACGATGTGCCATCACGGGGTGCGCAGCCGCATGGCCGCCGAGTTCCTGCGCGAGCGCGGGCTGACGCGCGTCGCGAACCTCAGCGGCGGCATCGACGCGTGGAGCGAGGACGTGGACGCGTCCGTCCCGCGGTACTGAATGAGGAAGCGTCGAGCGTCGGGCGGTGAGCGTCGAGTCGATTCCGCGCGCGCTCGCGACTCCGCATCCCGCGCGACCCTCGCTCGCCGCTCGACGCTCGCCGCTCGACGCTCGCTCTCCGGCGCTCTGATGCTTCCACTCGCGATCCTCACCGCCGCCACGGCGATCGCCGCCCTGCGCCACCTCCACCGCCGCCGCGTCGAGCGGCGCGTCGGCGCGCGGCTGCCGCTCGGCGACGACGGCGTGGTGCGCGGCGCGCACGGCTTCACGCTGCGCGGCGATCCGGCGCGCGCGGCGCTGGTCGTGCACGGCTTCGGCGACACGCCGCAGAGCGTGGCCGAGCTGGCGCACGCGCTGCACGCCGACGGCTGGACGGTGCGCGTACCGCTGCTGCCGGGGCACGGGCGCACCGTGCGCGACTTCGCGGCCAGCGGCGCCGACGCGTGGCTGGCGTGCGCGCGCGAGGAGCTGGCCGCGCTGCGTGCGGAGCATGGCAGCGTCGCCCTCGTGGGGCAGTCGATGGGCGCGGCGCTGTGCGCGGTGCTGGCCGCGGAGACGCCGGACGTGCGCGCGCTCGTCCTGCTGGCGCCGTACGTCACCGCCGCGCGCGCGGTCCGCGCCGTGGGGCGCGCGCACCTCGCGCTGGGGCTCGTGCTGCCGTACCTGGGCAGCGACGGCGGCGCGGCGTCCATCCACGACCCCGAGGCGCGCGCGCAGGCGCTGGGCTACGGCGTGGTGACGCCGCGGCTGCTGCGCGAGCTGGGGCGCATCGTGGACGCGGCGCACGCGGCGCTCCCCGACATCCAGGTGCCGACGCGCGTCGTGCTCTCGCGCCGCGACAACCGCGTCGCCGCGGAGGCCGCGGCCGTGGCGGCGGAGCGCATCGGCAGCCGCACGCGCGACGTGCTCTGGCTGGAGGCGTCGGGCCACGTGATCGCGGTGGACCGCGAGCGCGCGCGCGTCTTCGCGGCCACGCGCGAGTGGCTGGCCGCGCACGCCGACGCACCGACGGACGCGACCGCGGACGCGACGGCGGCCGCACCGGTGGTGGACGTGTCGTGACCTCGCGCGCGGCCTTCGTCGCGGGCGCGACGGGCTACGTGGGCCGCGCGCTGGTGCGGGTGCTCGTCGAGCGCGGATGGCGCACGGTCGCGCACCTGCGCCCCGACTCGCCGGAGCGCGACACCTGGCGCGTGCGCTTCGCCGGCATGGGCGCGACGGCCGACGCGACGCCGTGGGACGCGGACGCGATGGCGGCGACGCTGCTGTCCGTGCAGCCGACCGCGGTCTTCGCGCTGCTGGGCACCACGCGGCAGCGGGCGCGCGCGTCCGCCGCGCGCGGCCAGGCCGACGGCTACGAGCACGTGGACTACGGGCTCACCGCGCTCCTGCTGCGTGCGACGCAGCGCGCGGCCCGCGAGATGGATGCGTCGCCGCGCTTCGTCTACCTCTCGTCCGTCGGCGCCGACGCCGCGTCGCGCAATCCGTACCTCGCGGTGCGCGGACGACTGGAGGCGGAGCTGCGTGCGTCGCCGCTACCGTGGACCGTCGTGCGTCCGAGCTTCATCACGGGCCCCGACCGCGACGAGTCGCGCCCGGCCGAGCGCATCGGCGCGACGCTGGTCGACGCGGCGCTCGCGATCCCGGGCCTGCTCGGCGCCCACCGCCTGCGCGACCGCTGGCGCTCCACCACCGCCGACGAGCTGGCGCGCGCGCTGGCGCGGCTGGCGGAGGATCCGCGCGCCGACGGTGCGGTGGTGGAAGGCGACGGGTTGCGCTGAGGCGGCGGGCTGCGGCCAGCGCACCGTTCAGAACATCCCCCACCGCCCGTACCACGCCCGCACGCGCTCCAGCATCGCCGCGCTGCGCGCCACGTCGTCGTGGTCGGCGCCGGGGTAGACCTGCAGCTCGTGCGTCGTGCCGCTCGCGGTGAGCACCGACGCCAGCCGCTGGTCGGCCGCCAGCAGGACCACCGCGTCACGGTCGCCGTGGTGCAGCTGATACGGCGTGCGGATGGTCGCTGCCTGCGCCTCGGTCGGCGCGGCGCCGTCGAACGTCGCGACGCGCACGCCGCCCGCCGTGTGCGACGCCGCGCGGAAGTCGGCCGGGTAGGCGGCCAGCAGCGCCGCGGTGACGAACGCGCCCATGCTGTGCCCGTGCGCGGCGACGCGCCGCATGTCCACGTAGCCGAGGGAGCGCAGCAGCTCGTACGTCCGGTGCGCGCGCTGCACGTTGGCGGTGCTCGCGCCCGGGTCGGCCGACGTGCCGGGCGCGCCCGACGGCACCGCCGCGTGCGTGTAGTCGGTCGCGATCGCCACCAGCCCCCACCGCACCATCTCGACTGCGATCCCGCGCGAGTAGGTCGCCGCGCTGCCACCGTAGCCGTGGCTGACGACGACCGCGGGGAACGGCCCTGCGCCCCGCGGCTTGAACAGCACGCCCTTCAGGTCGTACACGACGCCGTCCACCGTCGCGCGGTACGTCCACGTCGCGCCCGCGGCGGACTCGGGGTCGCCCTGCAGCACGAGCCCGGCGGCCGGCGCGGTGGGCGCGGTGGGCGACGTCGGTGGGGTGGGTGACGGCTCTCCGCTCGGCGTCGAGCGCTCGCCGCACGCGGCAAGGAGGGCGACCAGCAGGCAGGCGTGCGCGAGCAGGCGGAGGGCGGGTCGCATGCGGGAAGGGTGGAAGGCGACGGGTTACGGTAGCGCTCTGGAATGGCGAACGGCATTGCAAGGATGAAGATCGGATAACGTCTGATAACGACGGAGGGCTCCGCGTGGCGGCGAGGAACGTCGCCCGACGCGGAGCCCTCCGTCGTTATCCGATCTCGTCAGATTTCATCCTTGCTGCCGTTGCCGTTCGGGTCCGGCGTGATGGTGCACGCCACGCAGCACGCAGCCTCAGGTCTCGAGACCGGCCTCGTGCTCCCGCCGCTCCGTCTCGCGCCCCTCCGGCGTCTCCATCGCCGGCCGCGCGGTCGCGCGCCGGCCCGCGCGCGCCGCCAGCGCCAGGAACAGCGCCCCGAACGCCAGCATCGCCGCGCCCCACCACAGGTTGATGTTCAGCCCCGTGGCCCGCGCGTACATCGTCGCGTCGCCGTGCGTCATCGCGCCGTAGCCCGCCAGCAGCAGGCCGAGCACGACGAACAGCCCGCCGATCGGGTACCGCAGGTCCAGCGCCGCCGCACCGCTCATCGTCCGCGCTCCGGGTCTGGGTTCAGTAGAACAGGACGTTGAGCAGCAGCGTCATGCCCAGCACCACCGACGCCAGCACCGCCGGCCGCTGCGTCCAGTGCCGCGAGTCGTCCGCCGGCCGCGGCGTCAACGAGTACACCAGCCCGCGCAGCTCGTCGTCCGCGCGCGGCCGCGTCGCGAGGCTGATGACGATCGTCACCACGAAGCACGTCAGGAACGCCGCCGTCGCCGTGTAGAACGTCTGCGCCAGCTCGCTGCGATACAGGTGCAGCGTCGCGAAGTAGCCGCCCTTCACGCCGGGCGTCGAGCCGCGCGCCAGCGTCAGCCCGTGGTGCAGCGCCGCGCCCAGCGTGCCCGCCACCAGCCCCCAGAAGGCGCCGTGGCCCGTGCTCCGCTTCCAGAACATCCCCAGCGCGAACGTCGCGAACAGCGGCGCGTTCACGAACGCGAAGATCAGCTGCAGGAAGTCCATGATGTTGTTGAACGCGCCCGCCACGTACGCGGCCGCGATCGACAGCGCGATCCCGCCCACCGTCGCCGCGCGCCCCATCCACAGGTAGTGCGCGTCCGACGCGCCCTTGCGGATGTGCGCCTGGTAGATGTCGTACGTCCACACCGTGTTGAACGCCGTGACGTTCCCCGCCATCCCCGACATGAACGACGCCATCAGCGCCGTCACGCCCAGCCCCAGCATCCCCGTCGGGAAGAGCCGCACCAGCATCATCGGCGTCGCCAGGTCGTAGTCGAGCACGAAGCTCCCCTGCTCGTTCACCATCGGCACCCCGCTCGGCAGGAGCTTGGGCGGGATCATCCCCGTGCCCGCGGTCGCCAGCCCGCCCACCGACGCGTCGCTGCCGTGCGCCAGCGCGATCATCCCCGGCAGGATCACGAGGAACGGGAAGAACATCTTCGGCAGCGCGGCGATCAGCGGCGTGCGCCGCGCGGCGGACATCGAGTCGGCCGCCATCGCGCGCTGCACCACCAGGAAGTCCGTGCACCAGTAGCCGAACGAGAGCACGAAGGCGAGCCCCATCATCAGCCCGAACCACTCGACGCCGATCGGGTTCGTGGCCGCGTCGCCCATCCCCTTCCACGTGTGCGTCAGCGCGTCGGCCGGCAGCCCGCGGTCCAGCGCCAGCTGCCCCAGGCGGTAGCGCAGCCCGCCCCACCCGCCCACCGCGCGCAGCCCGATCCACACCAGCGGCGCGAAGCCGAACACGATCATGAAGAACTGCAGCACCTCGTTGTAGATCGCGCTCGTCAGGCCGCCCAGCAGCACGTACGCGAGCACGATCGCCGCCGCCACCAGCACGCTCGTGTCGAAGTCCCAGCCGAGCAGGAGGTTCAGCAGCTTGCCCATCGCGTACATCGACACGCCCGACGAGAACACCGTCATCGCCGCGAAGCTGACCGCGTTCAGCGTGCGCGTCTTCTCGTCGAAGCGCAGCTTCAGGTACTCGGGCACCGAGCGCGCGCGCGAGCCGTAGTAGAACGGCATCATGAACAGCCCCACGAACACCATCGCGGGGATCGCGCCCACCCAGTAGAAGTGCGCGGTGGCGATCCCGTACTTCGCGCCCGACGCGCCCATCCCGATGACCTCCTGCGCGCCGAGGTTCGCCGAGAGGAACGCGAGCCCCGTCACCCACGGCGGGAGCGAGCGCCCGGAGAGGAAGAAGTCCGTCGAGGTGCGCATCATCCGCCGGAGCGCCCACCCGATCCCGAGCACCACGGCGAAGTAGATCGCCATCACGACGTAGTCGAGGGACGTCAGCTGCGCGACGGGCATCGGCGCCTGGGGTGAAGGCGAAGGAGGGCGAGGTGGATGCGGGAACGAGCGCGTGACGCGCGGAACATGCGGGCCGGCGCGCGCTCGCGCGAGCGGCCACACCCGGGATTCCCGGCTGACCGGGGCTCCGTAGCCTCGCCCTTTGCGCCCGAGTCCTCTGACCTGTTGGGGAGGATGCGGATGCTCCGGATCTGAACGGATCATTCGGATCGTTCCGCGTGGCGGCAACGCTCCATGCGCCGGTGCGGAGCGATCCGCAGCATCCGTTTCATCGGGAGCATCCGCATCCCACCAACAGGCACAGGGGGGCCGGCGCGCCGGCGTGCCGACCGGGGCTCGCGCTCGCGGCCGTCCGCCGTAGGTTGCCCCTTGAGTCCCGTGGTCCGCCGTCGCCCCCCGACCGGAGCCCATGCGCATCGCCGTCCTGAAGGAGACCGCCGAGCGGGAGCGCCGCGTCGCGCTCACCCCGGACGCCGTGAAGCGGCTGGTCGCCGCCGGCCACCAGGTCGTGATCGAGCGCGGCGCCGGCGCCGCCGCCTACGCCGCCGACGCCGACTACGAGGCCGCGGGCGCCACCCTCGCCGCCGACGCGGCGGCCGCCTGCCAGGGCGCGGAGGTCGTCGCCAAGGTGCAGCGCCCCACCGCCGCGGAGGCCGCGCTGCTCCCGCGCGGCTCGGTCCTCGTGGCGCTGCTGCAGCCCGCGCAGAGCGCCGAGGGGCTGCACCTGCTGGCCGACCTTGCGCAGCGCGGCGTCACCGCGCTGGCGCTCGAGCGGGTGCCGCGCATCACGCGCGCGCAGTCGATGGACGTGCTCTCGTCGCAGGCCACGGTCGCGGGCTACAAGGCGGTGCTCCTGGCGGCGAGCGCGCTGCCGCGCTTCCTGCCGATGCTCACCACCGCCGCCGGCAACATCACGCCCGCGAAGGCGCTCGTCCTCGGCGCCGGCGTGGCCGGGCTGCAGGCCATCGCCACCGCGCGCCGCCTGGGCGCCGTCGTCAGCGCCTTCGACGTGCGGGCGGCGGCGCGCGAGCAGGTGCAGTCGCTCGGCGCGAGGTTCGTGGCCGCGGAGCTGGCGGCGCCCGGCGCCGAGACGGCGGGCGGCTACGCGCGCGAGCAGGCGGCCGACGAGCAGGCGCGCACGCTGGCCGCGATCGCCGGCGCGATCGCCGAGATGGACCTCGTGATCTCGACGGCGGCGATTCCCGGGCGGCCCGCGCCGCGGCTCGTCACCGCCGAGATGGTGGCGACCATGAAGCCCGGCGCCGTGATCGTCGACGTGGCCGCGGAGACCGGCGGGAACTGCGAGCTGACGCGCCCCGGCGAGACCGTGGAGGCGCACGGCGTCACGATCATGGGGCCCCTGAACCTGCCGAGCACCACGCCCGCGCACGCGAGCGCGATGTTCGGCCGCAACGTGCTGACGCTGCTGCAGCACCTCTCGACGAAGGAGGGGGCGCTGCAGCTGGACGTGTCCGACGAGATCACCGGCGCGATGGCGCTCACCCACGACGGCCAGGTGCGGAGCTGACCGATGCTGACCTACGTCCTGCAGCTCTACGTCTTCATCCTCGCCGGCTTCGTGGGCTACAGCATCATCACCCGCGTGCCGCCGCTCCTGCACACGCCGCTGATGTCGGCCACCAACGCCATCTCCGCCATCTCGATCGTCGGCGCGCTGGTGGTGGCCGGCTCGCGCTACTCGCGGCTCGCCAGCATCCTCGGCTTCGTCGCGGTCACGTGCGCCACCATCAACGTGGTGGGCGGCTTCATCATCACCGACCGCATGCTGCGGATGTTCCGGCGCGAGGAGAAGCCGGCCGAGCTGCCGCCCGGTGAGGCGTCCAAGTGAGCGACGCGCGCACGCTCCTGACGCAGGCCAGCTACCTGGCCGCCAGCATCTTCTTCATCCTCGGCCTCAAGTCGCTGACGCGCCCCGACACCGCGCGGCGCGGCATGCAGCAGGCGGCGGTCGGCATGCTGCTCGCCATCGTCGGCACGCTGATCGTCGAGGAGATCGTCGAGTACCAGTGGATCCTCGCGGGCCTCGTGCTCGGCACCATCGTGGGGTGGCCGCTGGGCACGCGCGTGCCGATGACGGCGATGCCGCAGCGCATCGCGATCTCGCACATGTTCGGCGCGCTGGCGGCGTCGCTCGTGGGCATCGCGGAATACACCCACCACGTTGGCGCCGGAGCGATCCCGCGGCCCCAGATGGCGGCCCTCGGCTTCGAGGTCCTGTTCGGCGCGCTCACGGTGACCGGCAGCTTCATGGCGTTCGGCAAGCTGCAGGAGTTCCTGCCGGGGCGCCCGATCACCTACCGCGGGCAGAACGTCGTCAACATCGCCGCGATGGCCGGCGCGGTGGGGCTCTGGCTCTACCTCATCGCCGATCCGACGGCCACGTGGGCGTTCTGGGCGATGACCGCGCTCGCGTTCGTGATCGGCGTGTCGTTCGTGCTTCCCATCGGCGGCGCCGACATGCCGGTCGTGGTGTCGCTGCTCAACTCGTACGCGGGCCTGGCGGCCAGCGCGACCGGCTTCGCGATCGGCAACACGGTGCTCATCATCGCGGGCGCGCTCGACGGCGCGAGCGGCTTCATCCTCTCGATCATCATGTCGAAGGCGATGAACCGCTCGTTCGCCAACGTGCTGTTCGGCGCGTTCGGTGCCGCGCCCGAAGCCAGTGGGAAGACCGCGGCCGGCCTCACGGTCAAGAGCGTGAGCGCCGAGGACGCGGCGATCCAGCTCGGCTACGCGGGGAAGGTGATCGTGGTGCCCGGCTACGGCATGGCGGTCGCGCAGGCGCAGCACGTGGTGCGCGAGCTGGCGGAGCTGATCGAGAAGAAGGGCGGGGAGGTGAAGTACGCGATCCATCCGGTCGCCGGCCGCATGCCCGGGCACATGAACGTGCTGCTGGCCGAGGCGAACGTGCCGTACGACAAGCTGTACGACATGGAGGAGATCAACGACGAGTTCTCCTCGGCCGACGTCGCGCTGGTCATCGGCGCCAACGACGTGGTGAACCCGGCGGCCAAGACGGACCGCGGGTCGCCGATCTACGGCATGCCGGTGCTGAACGTGGACCAGGCGCGGAACGTCATCGTCATGAAGCGCAGCATGAACGCGGGCTTCGCCGGCATCGAGAACGAGCTATTCTACGCCGACAACACGCGGATGCTGTTCGGCGACGCGAAGACGATGTTGACCAAGCTCGTGACCGAGGTGAAAGCGATATGATCCCGACGTTCCGCACGCGTGCGGCGCTGGCGGCCGGCGCGCTGCTGCTCGCCCTCTCCACCGCCTGCACCGCCGACGTGAAGCCCGAGACGCCCCGCGCCCCCGGCAACCCCGACCCGGCCGCGAACACCTACGCGCCCGCGCTGGGCATCCAGCTGCCCGCGTTCTACAAGACGCCGAACGGCGTCTACTACCAGGACACGAAGGTCGGCACCGGGATGGTCGCGGCGCCGGGCGCGGAGGTGCGGGTGCACTACACCGGCTGGCTGCCCGACGGCTCCAAGTTCGACTCCAGTCGTGACGGGGGAGAGCCGTTCGCCTTCCGCATCAACGGCGGGATGGTGATCGCCGGCTGGGACGAGGGCGTGCAGGGGATGAAGGTCGGCGGCGTGCGCAAGCTCGTGATCCCGGCCGCGCTGGGCTACGGCGCCACCGGCGCGCCGCCCGACATCCCGCCCAACTCGACGCTCGTGTTCGAGGTGGAGCTGGTCGAGGTGAAGTGAGGCTGCGGGCTGCGGATCCTGAACCCTGGAGCCTCGAGTCCGCGTGGCGGTTCCGAACGGCAACGGCAGCAAGGATGAAAGTCTGAGAATGTCTGATAACGACGGACGGCTCCGTGTGGCGGCGAGGGATCTCGCACTCCACCGGAGCCATCCGTCGTTATCGGATCCTGTCCGATTTTCTCCTTGCAGATCCCGTTCGCCGTTCGGGCCCGGCGCGCCGGTCCCGTTTTGCTATTGGAGGGATGCGGATGCTCCGGATTGAGCGGATGAGCCGGATCGCTCCGCGTGGTGGCGACGTCCCCTGCATTCCCAGGAGCGATCCGAACGATCCGTTCCGATCCGAAGCATCCGCATCCTCCCCAATAGGCAGAGAGGTCCGGCGGACCGACGCGTCCCGAGCGATCGGACACGCAGCACGCCGCACGCAGCTCGTAGCGGGCTGACCCGTTCCCGAGTACGCCCCGTGCGTTACGTTGCGGCATGCCCGCCGCACCGCGCGCCCGCGGCAACGCCGCCGATCGGATCCTCGCCGCCGCCGCGGAGTGCGCGGGCGCGCTCGGCGTGGCGCAGGTCAGCATGCAGGCCGTCGCCGACGCGGCGGGCGTCAGCAAGGCGCTCATCCACTACCACTTCCGCGACCGCGACGAGCTCCTCGCGCGGCTCGCCGACTGGCTCTCGGGCGCGCTGATCCAGGGCGAGGCGCTGGCGCTCGACGACACCGATGCCACCAGCCAGCTCGACGCGCTCTGGCTCTGGCTCGAAGGGGAGCTCACGAGCGGCCGCCTGCGCGCGCTCGTCGGCCTGGGGCAGGAGCGCGGCGCGCCGGTGCACGAGGCCGTGCGGCGCTCCCGCGAGCTGCGCCGCGCGCAGGCCACGCAGACCATCGAGCGCCTGTTCGACGGCCTCTCGCTGCGCCCACGCCTCCCCGCGCCGCTGATGGGCGACGTGTGGGTCGCGCTCGCCGACGGCCTCGCGGTCGAGGCGAGCATCGAGCCCGAGGCCAACCTGCGCCTGCGGTTCGACGTGTTCTGGCTCTCGGTCCTCAACCTGGCCGAATGAGCGGGACCCGTCGGCGGCGCCCCGGCCTGCATCGCCGGCGCGGCGGCGTGCTGCTGCGCGTGCTCCTGGCCGCGCTGCTGCTGATCGTCGGCACGTGGGCCGGCGCGCTGGTCGCCGTCTTCGCGGTCGCCAACCGCGACGGCGCCCGCCCCGCCGCGGCCATCATCGTCCTCGGCGCCGCACAGTACGACGGCCGCCCGTCGCCGGTGCTGCGCGCGCGCCTCGACCACGCGATCGCGCTCTGGCACCGCGGGCTCGCGCCGCACCTCATCGTCACCGGCGGCCGCCGCGAGGGCGACCGCACCAGCGAGGCCGCGACCGGCCGCCGCTACGCGGTGCAGCACGGAGTGCCCGACAGCGCGATCCTCATGGAGAGCGAGGGGCGCACGACGGCCGAGTCGATGCGCGCGGCCGCGGCGCTGCTCGCGGAGCTGGAGCGCACGGCCGCCGCCGCGCCCGCGCGGAGCACGCCCGTGCGCGACACGCCGTCGCGCGACACCTCGATCGCCGGCGCGCGCCTCGAGTCGCGCGGCGAGGTCGCGCCGGCAGCGCCGCCCGCGCGCACCGCGATCCTCGTCAGCGATCCGTTCCACATGCTGCGCCTGCGCATGCTGGCGCGCCGCTACGGCATCATCGCGTACACGTCGCCCACGCGCACCAGCCCCATCTCCGCCCACCGCAGCGCCGCGCTGGGCTACATGCTGCGCGAGTCGGTGAAGATCCCGGTCGTGTGGTTCACGGAGACGCGCGCGGACGAGGGGGCGGATCGGTAGAGCGCTGCCTGCTCGGGAGCTCCGAACTGCATTTGCAAGGATGAAGATCGGACAAGATCTGATAAGAGCGGATGGCTCCGCGGGGCGGCGAGGGATTTCGCCCTCCATCGGAGCCCTCCGTCGTTATCAGATCTTCTCAGACTTTCATCCTTGCTGCCGTTGCCGTTCGGGTCCGGCGCGCCGTGCACGGAGCAGGATCCGCTGCCCGCAGCCCGCAGCCCTCACGTCGTCGGCGCCACGAAGAACACCGCGACCTCCCGCTCGTCCTCGTACAGCGCCGCGTCCCACCCGCAGCACGTGAACCCCTCCCGCAGGTAGAAGCGGATCGCCGGCGCGTTCACCTGCTGCGTCTCCACCCACAGGCGGCGCGCGCCCATCGACCGCGCCGCCGCCTCGGCCGCACGCAGCAGGCCAGCCCCCACGCCGCGCCCGCGCGCCGCCGCGTCCACGTACAGGTGCGACAGCTCGGCGCGCCGGTTCCACGCCTGCCACGTCACCGCCGCCACCCCGACCACCATCCCGTCACGCTCGGCCACCGTGACGTGCGGCGCGGCGGCGACCGCATCCCAGTCCACCGCGTAGCGCTTCGTCAGCGGCGGATCGACCCGGCGCTCGACCAGCGCGAGCTCCAGCGGGCCGCGCCGCTCCACGGCGTCGACGACGGCTGTGGCGAAAGACACGTCCAGTCGGGCCAGCGCGTCGCGGTCCTGCGGCCAGGTCAGGGGGCGGAGGCGGAGCATGCGAAACGTATGGCACGCGCGGTCGTTATCATGGAAGAGGTCGGTCTTCCGACTCCCACCGTCGCCGCCTCCGCTCCTCCCTCCCGCGGCATGATCGAACTCACGCTCCCCGACGGCCGGCGCTGTCGGCTCGAGGCGCGGCGCGACGCCGGCGCCAGCGGGCCCGACCCGGCCGCTCCCGTCATCCACTGCGAGATCGACGGACAGGCGCCCGTCACGATCCCGCTGCACGCCGGCTGGGCGGAGACCGCCGCGCTCCCGCCGAGCGTGGTCGACGCGATCATCCGCCACTTCTTGATGGAGTGACGCCGGCCGCGTCGCTGTCCGAGACGCACGCGGGCTCCGGACGACGTCGTCCGGAGCCCGCGCTGCGTGGGGACCGACCACCCGGTCGGCATCGGGGCAGTCATGCGAATGTCGTGCCCACGGATGAGCCAGGCACGGCGCCCGACGCGGCGCCGCGACGCGTCCGCGCGATACGGACGAACGGCGCGGCACCGCGATTTTCCGTGTGCCGGTGCACGGTGGCCTGGAACTCGCCACTGCCCGTCGGTCCGGCTCGCGGCGTGCCACGCGGCCGCGCCCGTCACACGAGCGGTCCCACGAGCGGTCCCACGAGCGGTCCCACGAGCGATCCGTCGTTCATCCCGAGGAAGCGAGGCACGTCCCCACCAGCAGCCGGCACTCCACGACTCCGACCACGCGACCACCCGACGGGACGGACGCGAGACGGGAGGGAAGGCCAGGCGCGGTGCGCACGCATAGGAGCGATCGACATGATGATGCCGCCCCAGCACGCGCTCGAGGAACGCCCGCAACCACAGCAGGCCGGCCGCCGCATGGTCACCGACCGCGACACCGGCCGCACCTGGCAGATCTGGGAGGCCGACACGGCCCGGCTCCCCGGCGCGCGGGGCGCACGCTGCCTCATCTTCGACGCGCAGGACGTCATCCGCCGCGTCTGGCTCGTCCCCGACGACTGGCGCGCGATGACCGACGAAGGGCTGCTGCGGCTGATGCGCGGACGGTGAATCTGCTGCGTGCTGCGTGAGAGGCGTCCCGAGCGGGCGGACACGCAGCACGCAGCACGCAGCACGCAGCACGCAGCCGCCCTATCCCGCCTTCCGCTCCGGCACCGGCGCCGCCACCGCGTCCAGCCGCCGCACGATCGTCTCCGCCCGCACCTCGAAGTGCGACGCCGCCCACACGGGGTGCCCCTGCACCAGCAGGATCGCCTGCGGTGAGTGATGCGTGATCCCCACCCGCTCGGCCACCTGCCGCGACAGGGACCGGTCGCGGATCACGTCCACCACGTGGATCGGCAGCTCCGGGCGCAGCGACGACAGCAGCTCGACCTCCTCCAGCGCGATCCCCGCGATCGGGCAGCGCGTGCTGTGCTTGTAGACGAGCGCCACCGGCGCGTCCAGCAGCGCCTCGAAGTCGGTGGATGTCGTGAGCGGATGCATCGGGGACCGCCGCGGATGGGAGCCGTGCGCTAGCGCACCAACTGTTCCGCGCGCGTGCCCGCGGCCGGGTCCTTCAGAGGCCCCGCAGCCACGGCGCGCCCCGTGCGCGTGATCCCCGTCTCCTCCGAGTCGCTTCCGTCCGCGCGCGACCCGCACGCGCCGTATCCGAACCCGCCGCATCCGGCCAGATTTGCCCCATGCGCATCCCCATCGAGACGTACACGCTCGCCAACGGGCTCCGGGTCGTGCTCTCCGAAGACCGCACCGCGCCCATCGTCGCCGTGAACCTGTGGTACCACGTCGGCTCCGCCAACGAGCGGGCCGGCCGCACCGGCTTCGCCCACCTGTTCGAGCACATGCTCTTCCAGGGCTCGGCCAACGTCGGCGCCAACGAGCACTTCGAGCTCGTGCAGCGCGCGGGCGGGACGCTCAACGGCTCCACCTGGCTCGACCGCACCAACTACTACGAGACCGTCCCCAGCAACCAGCTGGCGATCGCGCTCTGGCTCGAGGCCGACCGCATGGCGCGGCTGCTCCCCGCGATGACGCAGCAGAAGCTCGACACGCAGCGCGACGTCGTGAAGAACGAGCGCCGCTGGTCCGTCGACAACCAGCCCTACGGCACCTGGTGGGAGAAGCTGCCCGCGCTCTGCTTCCCACCCGAGCACCCGTTCCACCACTCGCTCATCGGCAGCTTCGAGGATCTCGACGCCGCGTCGCTCGAGGACGTCGCCGGCTTCTTCGCGACCTACTACGTCCCCGACAACGCCGTCCTCACCGTCGCCGGCGACTTCGAGCCCGCGGAGGCGAAGCGCCTCATCGACGAGCTGTTCGCGCCCATCCCGCGCGGCGGCCCGCGCCCGCCGCTGCCGCCCATGACGCTGCCGCCGACCTTCGGCGGCGAGCGCCGCGAGATCGTGCCCGACGACGTCGTGCTGTCACGCATCTTCCTCGCCTTCCGCATCCCGCCCTTCGGCACCGACGGCCACTACGCGGCCAGCGTCGCCGCCGCGATCCTCGGGCTGCGCCAGGGGAGCCGCCTGTACCGCGCGCTCGTGCGCGAGCGGCAGGTGGCGAGCGAGGTGAGCGCGTTCACCTACGACCTCGCGAAGGGGAGCGACCTGCTCGTGCTCGACGCGGTCGCGCGCCCCGAGACCGAGCTCGCCGCGCTCGAGGCGGCGCTGGTGGCGGAGGTGGACCGCCTCGTCGCCGACGGCCCGACGGCGGACGAGATGGCGCGCGCCATGGCGCTCGTCGAGAGCGGCTTCGTCCTCGGCCTCCAGTCCGCCGGGGACCGCGCCGACCAGCTGTCGCGCTTCACGACCTACTTCGGCGCGCCCGAGCTGGTGAACGTGCAGGTCGAGCGCTACCGCGCCGTCACCGCGGAGGCGGTGCACGCCTTCGCGCGCGAGCGGATGGGGGAGGACAATCGGGCGTTCCTGATCTACGTGCCGAAGGAAGGAAGCGACGAGCGGCGAGCGGCGAGCGTCGAGAGCGCTGTGGCGAATGTCGGGGCGGAGGGCTGACCGATGACGAACCCCACGCTCGCCGCTCGCCGCTCGCCGCTCGACGCTCCGCCGCGCCCGGAGCCGGCCGCTCCACGACCGTATCACTTCCCCCGCTTCGAGCGCCGCACGCTCGACAACGGGATGCGCCTGCTCGTCGCGCCCGTCCACAAGCTGCCCGTCGTCTCCGTCGTCGCGGTGGTGGACGCGGGCGCGACGTGCGACCCGCAAGGCCGTGAGGGGCTCGCGCAGCTCGCGGCGCACGCGCTCACCGAGGGCACCACGTCGCTCGACGCCGTCGCGCTCGCGCAGCGCGTCGAGCGTCTGGGCGCGTCGCTCGACGCGGGCGCGGACTGGGATGGCGCGCTCGTCTCGCTGACGACGCTCACGCGCCACGTCGACGAGGCGTTCGCGCTCTTCGCCGACGTGCTCACGCGCCCCGTCTTCCCCGAGCGCGAGATCGAGCGCCTGAAGGCGGAGCGCATCGCGGAGCTGATGCACCTCGCCACCGAGCCGCGCGGCCTCGCCGACGAGGCGTTCGCGCGCGCGGTGTACGCGCCCGACTCGCGCTACGCGCACCCCGAGGGCGGCAGCCGCACGAGCGTGCCGGCGCTCACGCGTGACGACGTCGCGGCGTTCCACGCCGCGCGCTACCGCCCGTCGGCGACGACGCTGGTGGTGGCCGGCGACATCACCCTCGACGCCGCCGAAGCGCTCGCCCGGCGCACGCTCGGCGACTGGACGGGTGAGGCGGCGCCGCGCGCGGCGGCGGACGACCGCGCCGCGGCGACGGAGCGGCGCACGCACCTCGTCGCGAAGGCCGACGCGCAGCAGAGCGAGCTGCGCGTGGGGCACGTCGGCGTGCCGCGCTCGCACCCCGACTACTTCCCGCTCGTCGTGATGAACGCGATCCTGGGCGGGCTGTTCAACTCGCGCGTGAACCTCAACCTGCGCGAGCGGCACGGCTACACGTACGGCGCGCACTCGGGCTTCGACTGGCGCGTGCAGGCGGGCCCGTTCGTCGTCGCGAGCGCGGTGCAGAGCGAGTCCACCGCCGCGGCCGCGCGCGAGGTGCTCTCGGAGATCGACCGCATCCGCACGGAGCCGGTCGCGCCGGAGGAGTTGTCGCTCGCGACGAGCTACCTCGACGGCGTCTTCCCGATCCGCTACGAGACGACGGCGGCGATCGCGGGCGCGCTCGCGAACCTCACGCTCTACGGGCTGCCCGACGACTACTTCGACGCCTACCGCGGCCGCATCCGCGCGGTGACCGCGGCCGACGTCCAGCGCGTGGCGGCCGAGCATCTCCATCCGGACCGGCTGCAGCTGCTGGTGGCGGGCGATCCGGAGGCGCTGCGCGCGCCGCTCGAGGCGCTGGAGTTCGGGCCGCTGCTCCTCACGGAGCCCGAGGAGGGCTGATCGAGACGCAGGCTGCGTGCTGCGTGCTGCGTGAACGGCGAACAGCACGAGACAGGATGACAGGATGACCAGGAGGCTCCGCGCGGCGCGCTGTCCCATGCGCCGGTGCGGAGCCTCTTCGTCCTCCTGTCCAATGTCGTTCCGGGGCTCGCGCGCCGGACCCCTGCTGCCTTTGGAGAGGACGCGGATGCTTCGGATGCCGCGGATGCTGCGGATCGTCCCGCGTGGCAGCGACGTCCCGTGTGCCCGAGCGGAGCGATCCGAAGGATCCGCTCGATCCGGAGCATCCGTATCCTCCCCAAAGGTCAACGGCCCCGGAGCGCCGAAGCGTCCCGAGGCCGTGCACGCAGCACGCAGCCGTCAGGTCACGTCATGGCGTCGCCGCCGCGCGCTCGCGCACGACCTCCGCGAGCCGGCGCTCGAGGGTGCCGCGGCTGACGCAGTTCACCGGATTGCTCGTGCTCGTCGACGTGGGGCGGCCGCTGGCGCGGATGGCGGTGCTGAGGCCCGCGTTCGCGCCGTCGGCCCGTCCGTCCACCTGGGTCACCACGTCGAGCGTCACGGCGTAGCTGTCCGCGTTGGCGAGGCCGGTGGCCGCGGTGCCGCAGTCCACGTAGCGGCTCAGCCACGCGCCGCCCAGCCGCCCCTGGGCGCGCACGCCGCCGGCGCCGATCAGGCGCCGCTCGCTGTCGAGCGTCGTCAGCGGAAGGCCGAGCGCCTCGTACGCGAGCGGGAGCAGCGCCCAGGCCCGATCGGCCGGCAGCGCCAGCTCCTCGCGGATCGCGCGGGCGACCGTGGGCTCCAGCACGACCACCTGCTCGCCGACGGCCACCATCTCGCGGCGCTTGCCAGTGGTCTCGATGGTGGAGGCGGCGGGCGCCGACGCGCAGCCGACCAGGAGGACGGCGCCGAGCGGCGCGAGGCGGGCGAGCCGGGTGATCCGGGGCGAGGCGGGCATGGATGCGCTCACAGGCGTGTGGTGCGCGAACATGTCCCTGCGCGTGCGCGGACGCAACGCCGGCGCAGCCCGTGCGCCGCGCGCATATCTTGTGCGCGTTCGGACCGCCCGCGTCACCCGCGGTCACCGCGGTCACCGCGGTCACCCGCGCGCATCGTGCGCCATCAGACCGTCACCACACCGCCCATCCCGCCGTGCCCACCCGCTCCGCGTCGTCGCTTCCGTTCGAGATCCGCAAGTCCGACATCCAGGGCCGCGGCGCCTTCGCCACGCGGCGCATCCGCGCCGGCCAGCGCCTGATCGAGTACACGGGCGAGCGCATCACCCCCGAGGAGGGCGACCGCCGCTACGAGGAGGACGGGATGGGGCGCCACCACACCTTCCTCTTCACCGTCGACGAGGACACGTGCATCGACGGGAAGCGCGGCGGCAACGAGTCGCGCTTCATCAACCACGCGTGCGACCCGAACTGCGAGGCGGTGATCGAGGACGGCCGGATCTTCATCTACGCCAAGAAGGCGATGGCGCCGGGGACCGAGCTGACCTACGACTACCAGTACGAGCGCACGCCCGAGCACACGAAGGAGGACGAGGAGTTCTACCGCTGCCTCTGCGGCTCCCCGAAGTGCCGCGGGACCATCCTCGCCCCGCCCAAGCGCAAGCGCGCCGCGGCGAAGAAGGGCGCGAAGAAGGGCGCGAAGAAGTCGTCGGCGAAGAACGGCGGCACGAAGACGTCGCGCGCGAAGCAGGTGGGCGCGAAGAAGACGGGTGCGAAGACGGGCAGCGCCGCCAAGCGCGGCGCGAAGAAGGCGGGGGCGAAGAAGGCCGGCGCCAAGCGCGCGCGCGCCTGAGCGAGGAGAGCCACATGAGCGACGACGCGAAGTCCCCGGACGGCTCGGCGCCGGCGCAGGAGCCCGGGCAGATCGCCACGCGGCGCGTGCACACCGGGCGCATGGTCGCGCTGGACGTCGACACGGTGCGCTTTCCCGACGGCTCGACCGGCGAGATGGAGATCTTCCGCCATCCGGGCGCCTGCGCGGTCGTGCCCTTCCTCAGCGACGTGCGCGGCGAGGACCCGCAGGTGCTGCTGATCAAGCAGTATCGCTACGCGACCGGCGGCTGGCTGTACGAGATCCCCGCCGGGAAGCTCGACGGCGACGAGGACCCCGAGGTGTGCGCCCGCCGCGAGCTGCAGGAGGAAACCGGCTGCACCGCCGCGCGTGTCGAACGGCTGACGACCTTCTTCCCGACGCCCGGCTTCTGCGACGAGCGGATCCACATCTACCTGGCCGAAGGGCTGACGATGGGGGCCCACCAGCGCGAGGCTGACGAGTTCCTCACCGTCGAGACGATGACGCTCTCCGGCGCGCTCGCGATGATCGAGGCAGGCGAGATCCGGGACGGGAAGTCGATCGTCGGGCTGCTCTTCGCGGCCGGCTTCCGGGCCGGCCGGTGAGCGGCCATTGAAGCGGTAGACGGGAGCGCAGCGGCCGCGGGCCGCGGGGCGCAGGGAGGGGGCGACCCCGGGTGACGCACGACACGGCACGCGCCGGTCGTGCGTTTCACTATGCCCGGTTCGTTCGGCGGGGGCGCCCGGGCAGCCCTCTGCGTGCATGGCAGCGGGGTTCTGACGTCTTAACAGTGTCCCCGCCGTCGTGTCTCACGAGGTGTCGCCGAAGTTGGACAATTCGGTCGATCTTCGGTATATTGCAGGGCGTCCGGGATCTCTGGAAGTGCAAGCAATGCAAGAGCTTGGGCGCTTCTAGCCGGATGCGGTGGGCGGGCACGCAAGGTGCCAACCCAGTGGGGTGGGTCCGACCGACGACTCGGCGACGGGCGACCGGGGGGAAGGCTGGACAGACGCTGGAATCGGGGGAGCACACATGGCTGAGGTCGCACTGCAGCGGAATACGGCGCTCATGGGCGCGGCCGTCAGGGAGCAGCTCCGATCGCTCGACGACGGGGACGTCGTCGCGGCGTTCCTGGGCGGGGAGGAGCGGGCGTTCCAGGAGCTGGTGACGCGGTACCAGAGCCGGCTCCTCAACTTCATCTACCGCACGATCGGCGACCGGGAGAAGGCGGAGGACCTCGTCCAGGAGGTGTTCATCCGCGTGTACCGGCACATCGGTCGCTTCGACCGGTCGAAGAAGTTCTCGACCTGGATCTACACGATCGCGTCCAACCTGGCGAAGAACGAGCTGCGCAACCGCTCGCGCAATCCGCTCGTGCTCTTCCAGACGATCAAGAAGAACTGGCAGGACGACGACCGGCCGCTGCAGTTCGAGGACCTGAACTCGCGTCCGGACGACCTCTACCGCAAGCGGCACCTCCGCGAGCTGGTCGAGGAGAGCGTCGCGAAGCTGCCGGCGCACCACCGCGAGGTGTTCGTGCTGCGCGAGCTCGAGGGGAAGAGCTACGAGGAGATCGCGGAGATCACCTCGACCAACCTCGGGACCGTGAAGTCGCGCCTCAACCGCGCCCGCGCCTCCTTCGCGGAGCTGATCGAGCCGAAGCTGCGCTGACCGGGCCTGGTCGGCGACGGCGCACGAGCGCCCGGGTGGCAATCGCCATCCGGGCGCTCGTGTCGTTTCCGGCGCGCCGGGCCTGAACGGCGAACGGCATTGGCAAGGATGAACGTCGGATAAGGTCTGATGACGACGGATGGCTCCAGTGGAGGGCGAGGAACCTCGCACCCTGCGGAGCCATCCGTCGTCATCCGATTTTGTCAGATCTTCTCCCTGCTGCCGTTCGTCGTGCGGGTCCGCCACGTTGCCGTGCGGGCCCGGGCTCCCCATCTTGGCTGCGGGCGCCGGCCGCCGGCGCCCATCCCCTCGCCTGAGGCGCCGCTGTCGCTGCTCGCCGTCCCCTCCGCCGTCGCCCCGGCCCCGCGCCGGGCGCGCTGACGGCGGACGCTCCACCCCGGAGCACCCGCTCCGGCTCCTGATGCGTCGCGCCGGCTCCCCCGTTTCCGCGGGGTCGAGCCGGCCGCCCCCGCGCACCCGGCCGCAGCCGGGAGGTGTCCTTCGCGCCCGCCACATTCCGTGGTCGGGCCCGCCCACCTTCCCGCGCGGCGCCCTGCCGCGCGTCCGGAGCCCTCGCATGACGGCGACGCGCACGCCCGACCCCCAGCCGGGTCGCACTCCTTCCCCGCATGGCTCAACCTCCAGCGCGCCGACCGGCCGCGTGGTCGCGCAGCACCGCGGCCGCTGGCTGATCGCCGATCCGTCCCGGCCAGGCGAGCACGACGCTCGCCCCGCCATCCTCTCGGGTCGGCTGGCGCGCGACCCGTCGCCCGACGCGCACCCGGTGGTCGGCGACCAGGTCGCGCTCGACCCCGACGCCGCCGACGGCCTGGCACGCATCACCGGCGTGCTCCCCCGTCGCAGCCTGCTCCGCCGCGGCGCCACGGACGGCACCAGCCGGCAGCAGGCGCTCGCCGCCAACGTCGACGTGGCGTTCGTCGTCGTGCCGGCCGACCGCGCGGTGAATCCGCGACGCATCGAGCGCGAGGTCACGCTCGTCTGGGAGAGCGGCGCCCTCCCGGTGGTCCTGCTGACGAAGATGGACCTGTGCGCCGACCCGGACGCGGCAGTCGCCGCGGCATCCGGAGCCGCCGCGGGGGTCGAGGTCGTCCCGATCTCCGTCCATGACCGGCATGGGCTCCACGTGTTGGATCACTGGCTCGTACCTGGCGCGACGGTGGTCCTGCTCGGTGCATCCGGGGCAGGCAAGTCCACGCTCACGAACCATCTGCTCGGACGCGAGCACCTGCGCACGAACGGGCTCCGCTGGGATGGGGCGGGGCGCCATACCACGACTCACCGCGAGCTCGTCGCGCTCCCTGGCGGCGCTGCGATCATCGACACGCCGGGTCTCCGGGCGCTGGCGCTGTGGGCGGATGGCGGAGACGAGGAGGCGACGGCACTGGGGCAGACATTCGGCGATGTCGCGACGCTGGCTCTGGAATGCCGGTTCGCCGACTGCGGGCATCGCCGCGAGCCGGGATGCGCGGTGCTGGCGGCGGTGGCCGACGGGCGGCTGCCGGCCGATCGGCTGGCGAGCTGGGAGGCGCTGGGGCGCGAGCTGGCGCAGCTGGAGCGGCGGCGGGACGCGGTCGCGCGGGCGGCCGGGAAGGCCGCGGACCGGCGTGGGGCGAAGGCCCTGCGGGTGCGGGTGGCGGAGAAGCGGGGAGAGGGGTGAAGGCGGCGCCCGCTGGAGCTTTCGCGAGGTTCCTCGCCCGCACTTCGTGCTCGGCGGTAGCCGAAGGCTTTCGCGAGGTTCCTCGCCCGCACTTCGTGCAGGCTCGGAACGGCTTGCGATACGGTGGGTACACGCTGCAGACTCACCGCCGCTCCGGAACATCCCGGAGCCCAGGCGTCCCGCTGGCTCCGCATCATGGACTGTAGCGCTTTCCGCCGACATCACCTCGCGTACCTCGACGACACCCTGCCGGGCGACCTGCTCGTCCCGGCGGAGCGCCATCTCCGCGAGTGCGCGGCCTGCGCCGCGCTCGACACCAGCGTCCGGCGGGCCCTGCTCTGCGCGCGGAACCTGCCGCCCGTCGCCCCGTCCGCCGACTTCACCGCGCGCCTGCAGGCTCGCCTGCGGGAGATCGACCGGGGCGAGTGCGAGGTCCCGGTGGACTGGACGCCGAGCTGGCGGGAGCTGGCGCGGGAGCGGTTCGCGCCGCGCTATCCATCGCGCCGGACCATGGCCATCGCCGCCAGCCTGCTCGTCATGGCGTCGCTGGGCTCGGTGGCGATGCCGGACGGCGAGGGGGAGCCGGTCCTGCTTCCCCCGGTCGTCGCCACGCGCCCCGAAGGGGACGAGGGGACGGAGGGGCCCCGGATGGAGCGACTGTCGGCGAGCGAGCTGGTGGGGCCGGCGACCGCCGGGATCCCCGTCTGGCCGGCGGCGCTGCTGGCGGGCGAGGCGCCCGTGCAGTTCCTGAACGTCTCGGGCGGGGTGGAGCTGGTCAGCTTCCAGCGCTGACGCGCGACGACTGGCCCGGGAAAGACACGGCCCCATGTGGCGACGACATCCGTCGCGCCACATGGGGCCGTCGGTTGTCGAGAAGCTCCGCGCTGGGGGCGGTGCGCCGGACCCGTTGGCCTGTTGGAGAGGATGCGGATCCTCCGGATCGAAGCGGATGCTTCGGATCGCTCCGCGCGGCGCACGGGACGTCGTCGCCACGGGGGAGGATCCGAACGATCCGACGCATCCGGAGCATCCGTATCCTCCCCAAAGGTCACCGTCTCCGCAGCGCGCTGAGGCGTGCCCGCTGCAGATCCGAGACGTCGTACCTCAGTCCGCAGCGGCGCGCCGGCGTCCGCCGCAGGCCGCCAGCAGCCGACGCGGCGCCGGCGCGGCGGGGAGCAGGTCGGCGGCGGCGCCCGCGTGGCGGCGGACCTCCGGGCACCGGCCGCGGCGGGC
The DNA here is from genome assembly GCF_030159095.1 of Roseisolibacter agri. Lineage (NCBI taxonomy): Bacteria > Pseudomonadati > Gemmatimonadota > Gemmatimonadia > Gemmatimonadales > Gemmatimonadaceae > Roseisolibacter > Roseisolibacter agri. The sequence continues at coordinate 708,172 of NZ_BRXS01000003.1, read as the reverse complement.
GGCCAGCTCCGCCTGCCGGAGGCGGATGCGGTAGCTGCCGGGATCCAGCTCGCCGGCGCGGCCGATCGCGGTCGTGCGGCCCGTGCTGAAGAGCGCCATCGCGCCCGCCTGTCCGGCCGCGCGGCCGAACGCCAGCAGGCCGACCAGGCCGAGCAGGGCCCAGGCGCCGCGGCGGGCGAAGGCAGGCCAGGGGACCGGGCGGGCCGCGTCGTCGACGGCGCCGCTCTCGATGGCGAGGGCGCCGAGCGCGGTCCACGCGAAGAAGGCGGGGGCGGCGAGGAGGAGGACCGCGTCGAACGCGCCGACCACGACCGTGGCCGCCAGCATCGCGCCGAAGACGCCACCCGTGAGCGCGCGGTCCGCGTCGGCGGCACGCCAGGCCGCGCGGTGCGCCCACCAGGCGAGCCCCGCGATCGCCGCGGCGAAGGCCAGGAAGGCCGGGAGGCCGCGCTCGCTGAGGATCGCGACCCAGTCGCTGCTGGGCCAGGGGTTCGCGGTGGTGCCGTCCGGGGTGAGCGACGGGTCGCCGGCCGGCGCGAAGCGCGGGTAGCGGGTCGCCCAGTTGCCCGGGCCGACGCCCAGGAGCGGGTCGTCGAGCGCCATGCGGGCGGAGTTCGCGTACTGCTTGAGCCGGCCGCGCCCGCTGCCGCCGCGGTAGTCGACGACGCCCTTCACCGAGTCGAGGTAGGGCGAGTCGCTCTTCCACTCGAGGGTGTTCGGGATCTTCAGCGCCGCGGTCGCGCCGCCGGCGAGGGCGAGGGCGATCAGGAGCACGCGCCCGAGCTTCGGGCGGACGCCCGGGAGCTGGCGGGCGCGCCAGACGCCGACGAGCAGCGGGACCGCGCTGGCCGCCGCCGCGAGCCAGGCGCCGCGGCTGCGCGAGAGGACGAGCACGGTCGCCAGCGCGCCCGTGGCCAGTGCGGCGAGTGCGGCGTGGCGACGTGACCGCGCGCGGAGCGAGAGGCCGACCAGCAGCGGCGTGCCGATCGCGGCCAGGTGCGCGACGAAGTTGCGGTTGCCGAAGGTGCCGCCCGGCGCGCGGTTGAGGCTGAAGTACGCGCTCTCGACACCGTAGGCCTGCAGCAGCGACGTCGCCGCCCCGACCGTGATCGCGACGCCGACCGCCGCCAGCACCGTGCGTCCGTGCCCCGCGCGGGCGAGCGCGCGCGCGCCCCAGAAGAGTGCGGCACCTGAGAGCGAGAGCGCCGTGGCGCGCGCGCCGAGCCACGGGTTCTGCGCGAACAGCGCGCTGACGACGCTCAGCAGCAGGTAAAGGCCGAGTGCGGCGTCCACGAGGGTGAGGCGCGCGTGGCCTCCTTCGGCGTGCCAGCCGTCGGGTGTGCGGCGGCGGACGGCGGGCCACGCCAGGCGCGCGGCGGCGACGAGCGCGGCGGTGGCGTGCAGCGCGAGCTCCTTCGGGACGAAGAAGCGGTCGAGGTCGAACAGCTTGTAGCGCAGCGCGGCGATCGCCACGAGCAGGGCGCCGAGCTGGAGGCTGCGCAGCGCCAGACGCTGGGCGCGCGACGAGGGGGCGGGCACGACGGAGGGCGGGGACGGGAGATGCGGGTCACCGAATGAGCGGACCCGACCGTGCTAACATAGCGCGCGCGATTGACTGGCGCGCGTGCGGTCGGGGTCGGTCCACCATGCCGCGCATGCGATCTTCGCGCGACGCTGACTCCGCGGTCAGAAACGGGCGCCATCCCGCGCGAATCTGCGGCGTGCGTCACAAAGAGCGGGATAAGTTCTATCGAGCAACGATCGCGGAGCGGTGCGCGATCGACGCGACGGCGCGCCCCCTGGTGGCGTGCCGCCGTCGCGCCTGTTCCCCATCGTGTGAGGAGCGTTACGGAATGGCGAAGTCCCTGCTCGGTCAGCTCGCGCTCGCGGGTGCGTCCATCGCGGCCATCGTCGTGGCCACGCAGGTGGTGCAGCCCGTGTACGTCGGCCGCACGACGGTCGCGCAGCGCGTAGCCGAGCAGGCGTGGACGCCGACGACGTGGCGCGATTCGGCCGCCGTGCGCGCGCCGTGGACGGTGGCGGATGCCGAGGCCGCGCTCAACAGCGCGCAGTTCGAGGCCGACCGGCGCGCGTTCGCGGACGACCTGCTGCGCACGGGGCGCATCGACGCGGCGCGCGCGGACTCGATCGCGACGTTCGCGGTGCGCGAGGCGTACCGCAAGAAGGTCCCGCCCGCGCTGGTGTTCGGCGTGATGCTGGCGGAGAACACGACGTTCAAGTCGCGCGCGCGCTCGAACGTCGGCGCGGTGGGGCTGATGCAGATCTACCCGAAGGTGTGGGTGCCGACGCTGGGCAAGCTGTTCGGCCGCGACCTGCGCGACGACGAGACGAATCTGCGCTACGGCGTGCACATCCTGAGTCACTACGTGTACCGCGCGGGCACGCGCGACGCGGATCCGCAGGGCGCGGTGCGCACGGGGCTCCTGCGCTACAACGGGTGCGTGCGCGGCACGAACACGAAGGGGTGCCACTCGTATCCGGACAAGGTGATGGCGAACGTCGAGCGCTACGCGACGTCGCAGTGCGGGGCGGCGGACTTCGCGACGTGCGTCGGCCAGCCCCTGCGGATGACGCTCGCGATGCGCACGACGCCCGCGACGCCGACGGCCGCGGACTGAGTGCTCTGATCGCTCGATCGCGTGGGCCGGCTCCTTCGTGGGGCCGGCTCTCTTGCGTTCGGGCATTCGTGCGCAGGACGGGCGTCGTCGCGAGACATGCCCTTCCACGTCGCAGCGTTCGCGCGGCGAGCAAACCTGATCCGTGCCGCACGCTCTCCACGCGAACCGTCGCATACGCGAGCTGGTGGACGCAGACGCTGAACTGCGGACGACGCTCCCCGCTCGACGCTCACCGCTCGACGCTCTAGGTTCGACGGCATGACCCGTCCCTACATCCTCGCCGAGTCGACGTGGCGCACCGTCGCCGACACGTCGTACGAGGTCGCCGTCCTGCCGTGGGGCGCGACCGAGCCGCACAACTACCACCTGCCGTACGCGACCGACAACATCCAGTGCGACGCGGTGGCCGCGGAGTCGGCGCGGCGCGCGTGGGAGGCGGGGGCGCGCGTGGTCGTGCTGCCGACGGTGCCGTTCGGCGTGCAGACGACGCAGCTCGACCTGAAGCTGTGCCTCAACGTGCATCCGTCGACGCAGGCCGCGATCCTGCGCGACCTCGTGTCGGCGCTCGAGGGGCAGGGCGTGCGCAAGCTCGTGATCCTGAACGGGCACGGCGGCAACGACTTCAAGACGATGATCCGCGAGCTGGTGCCGCGGACGTCGGTGTTCGTGTGCGCGGTGAACTGGTGGCAGGTGGTGGACGCGCGCCCCTACTTCGACGAGCCGGGCGACCACGCGGGCGAGCTGGAGACGAGCGTGATGCAGCACGTCGCGCCGGCGCTCGTGCGCCCGCTGGACGAGGCGGGCCCGGGCCGCGAGCGGCGGCCGAAGGTGGCGGGGCTGCGCGAGCGCTGGGCGTGGGCGCCGCGCCCGTGGACGACGGTCACCGCGGACACCGGGATCGGCGATCCGCGCGCGGCGACGCCGGAGCGCGGCGCGCGCTTCCTCGACGTCGTGTCGGAGCGGATCGGCGGGTTCCTGGTGGAGCTGGCGGCGGCGGACGTCGGAGATCTGTACGAATGATGCTGCGTGCTGCGTGCTGCGTGAACGGCCGCTTGGGTCGCCCCTCACGCAGCACGCAGCACGATGCACGCAGCAATCGAAAGGGCCGGCCTCCACACGGAAGCCGGCCCTTCGTCGTCACCCGCCAGGCGGGAGGAGGGCGCCGCGTCTCAGCGAATGAGCGCCTCGATCCCCACCGTCTCGCCGCCGCGCAGATGGCGCACGACCGAGATGCTGCCGCCGTCGGCGTACATGCGGATCGACACCTCGGTCTCGACGCCCGGGGCCGCGGGGCGCGCGGCGAGCAGGGCGCGGCCGGCATCCGCGGCCGCCGTCTCGGGGCGCCGGTCGCGAGGGGCCGGCGACTGGCGCTCACCCACCCGCGTGGCCTCGCCGTAGGCGCGCGCCGCGTACGGCGACGCCGGGGGCACGGCGCGCGTGCCGGCGAGGGCGATGGGGTAGACCTGACGGTCGGAGACGGGACGCACGGGCACTCGGTTGGCCGTTTCGGTTGTCCGCAGAACTGGCGGTCGATGACGAGTATCGGCCGCGGACGCCGTCCAGTGTAGGGACCGGCGCCCGTTCGCGGAATGCGGCGCCGACGCCACAGTCGCGCCCACGCGGCGGCGGCGGCGGGGTGGGCGCGCTCGGCCGTCGCGCCGTGCGGCCGCCCGTCCCTATCATTACGCCCATGCCGCTTCCCCCCCGCGTCCTGCCCGCCGCCCTCGGCGCCCTGCTGCTGCCGCTGGTCGCCGGCGCGCAGGCCGCCCCGGCCGCGCCCGCCCGCGCCGGCGCCGCGCCTGCCGCCCCCGCGTCCGCCACGCCGACCGATCCCGTCCTCTCGCGCATCCGCGAGGAGGGGCTGCAGCGCTCGAAGGTGCTGGAGACGGCCACGATCCTCTCCGACGTCTTCGGCCCGCGGCTCGCGGGATCGCCCGGCTACCGCGCGGCGGCCGAGTGGACTCGGGCGACGCTGGCGAGCTACGGGCTGGCGAACGCGCGGCTGGAGGCGTGGGGCACGCGCGGCGGGCTGTCGTGGACCGTCGAGCGCCACTCGGTGGAGCTGGAGGCGCCGTACTACGCGCGCCTCGTCGCCTATCCGTACGCGTGGAGCCCGTCGACGCCGGGGACGGTGCGCGGGACGCCGGTGTACGTCGCGGCGCTGCGCACCGAGGAGGACGTCGCCAAGGTCGCCGACCAGGTGCGTGGGAAGATCGTGCTCGTCGGGCCGGTGCCGGCGGATCCGGGCCGCTTCAAGCCGCTCGCGCACCGGTGGAGCGACGCGCAGCTCGACTCGCTGGCGCGCATCACCGATCCCGGCTCGCCGAAGGACTACTGGGAGGACGCGGGCGGCTACGCCGACAACGTCCGCAAGCGCCTGCGCCTGCTGACCGCGCTCGGCCGCGCGGGCGCGGTGGCGATGCTGACGCCGAGCCGCAACGCGGTGTCGACGATGGTGTCGGGCTACCAGGCGTACGACAGCGACGCCAGCGGCGCGCCGCCCGCGCTGTCGGTCGCGCGCGACGACTACGCGCGCGTGCTCAACCTCGTGCAGAAGGCGCAGGGCGCGGGGCAGGCCGCACCGGTGCTCGCCGTTGAGGTGAGGGCGCGCGCGGAGGCGCCGCGCACGCGCGCCGACTCGCAGGGCGTGAACGTGATCGCCGAGCTGCCGGGGAGCGATCCGTCGCTGGCGGCGGAGGTGGTGATGGTGGGCGGCCACTTCGACTCGTGGACCGCGGGCACCGGCGCGACCGACAACGCCGCCGGCAGCGCGGTCGCGATGGAGGCGCTGCGCATCCTGCAGGCGGTGGACGCGAAGCCGCGCCGCACCATCCGCATCGCGCTCTGGGACGGCGAGGAGCACGAGGACTACTACGGCTCCCTCGGCTGGGTGCGTGCGCACCTGGGCGATCCCGAGACGATGCGCCTCAAGCCCGAGCACGCGCGCGTGTCGTCGTACTTCAACTTCGACAACGGTACGGGACGCATTCGCGGGATCTGGCTGCAGGGCAACGCGGCGGCGCGCGACGTGTTCCGCCCGATGCTCGCGCCGTTCACGGACCTGGGCGTGGGGACGCTGACGCTGGCGAACACGGGAAGCACCGACCACATGCCGTTCGTGGGCGTGGGCGTGCCGGCGTTCACCTTCCTGCAGGACCCCATCGACTACGAGACGCGCACGCACCACACGGGCGCCGACGTGGCCGCGAACCTGCTGGAGGAGGACCTGAAGCAGGCGGCGACGGTGACCGCCGCGGTGCTGCTGCAGACCGCCAACCTGCCGGCGCGCGTGCCGCGCGGCCCGCTGCCGGCGGCGCGTCCCATGCCCGTCACGAAATGACCGACTCTCCTCGTTCTGTTCGGCGCCCGGCGCTCGGCGCTCGGTCCGTCGCCGCGACGAAGCGAGCGCCGAGCGCCGAGCGCCGAGCGGACCAGCCGACCATGTCGATCGTCATCGGTCCTGCCGCCGACACCGACGCGCCCGCGATCGCGGCGCTGAACAACATCTACGCGCCCGACGGGCTCACGCTGCCGCGCACGCCCGCGTTCGTGGCGTCGCACATCGACAGCTACCGCGTGGCGCGCGACGCGGCCGGCAAGGTGGTGGGCTGCGTCGCGCTCGACGAGTACGCGCCGTCGCTCGCGGAGCTGGTGTCGCTCGCCGTCGCGCCCGAGGCGCAGGGCCAGGGGCTCGGCAAGCGCCTGATCGCGGAGGCCGAGCGCGTCGCGCGGCAGCGCGGCTACACGGAGCTGTTCGCGGTCTCGCTGGCCGACACGCTCTTCCTCGGGATGGGCTTCGCGCAGTCGAGCATCGCGGAGTATCCGGAGAAGCAGGCGCGCTACGCCGCGATCTCGCGCTCGGAGCTGTCGATCGGGAAGAAGTTCCTGTTCGTGAAGCCGCTCGACACGCCGCCGCGGCGCGAGCGCCGGCGCCGCGGGCGGCAGGCGTAGCACGGCGCCGCGTGCTGGCCCTCGTCACCGGCGCGTCCGGGTTCGTGGGCTCGCACCTGGTGGACGCGCTGCTGGCCGATGGGTGGCGCGTGCGGCGGCTGGCCCGCCCCGCGTCGCCGCCCGCTGCCGACGCGCGTGTGGAGACGCACGTCGCAGCGCTCGACGACGCGGCGGCGATCGCGCGATCGGGCGCGCTGGCCGACGTCGACGTCGTCTTCCACGTCGCGGGCGTCACACGCGCGCACTCGGCCGCACGCTTCCACGCCGGCAACGTCGCCCCCACCGTCGCGCTGCTCGACGCGCTGGCCGCCGCGCACGGCGCATCGCTGCCGCGCGGGGTGCTCGTGTCGTCGCAGGCCGCGGCCGGACCGGCGACCGCGCGCGACCGCCCGCGCACCGAGGACGATCCGCCGGCGCCCGTCGGCGCGTACGGCGCGAGCAAGCATGCGGCCGAGCGTGCGGTGGCGGCACACGCGGCGGGCGCGACGTGGGCCGTCGTGCGGCCGTGCGCGGTGTACGGCCCGCGCGACCGCGACTTCCTCGCCGTCTTCCGGCACGCGGCGCGTGGCGTCGCGCTCTTTCCCGGCACGCGCGACGCCTGGCTCTCGCTGGTGCACGTGCACGACCTCGCGCGGGCGCTGCTGCGCGCCGGCACCGTGCCCGCGGCCGCGGGGCGCACGTACTTCGTCGCGGGCGACGAGGCGGTGTCGTGGCCCGCCGTGTACGAGGCCGCGGCGCGCGCGGCGGGCACGCGCGTGCGCTGGGCGCGCGACGTTCCGCGGTGGGCGCTGGCGCTGGGTGGCGCGGCCGGCGACGCGTGGTCGGCGCTCTCCGGGCGCGACACGCTGGCGGGCCGCGAGAAGCTGCGCCTGGCCGCGCCGCGCTGGTGGCTGTGCAGCGCCGCGCGCGCGCGATCGGAGCTGGGCTGGCGCGCCGACCTGCCGCTCGAGGCGGGGATGCAGGCGACGCGCGCGTGGTATCGGGCCGCGGGGTGGTTATGACGAGATTGACATGCAATCGTCTCCTCCAGCCCGTTGCGGCGATGCGTGCGGTCCCATCTCTTGCGTGAGCCGGAGGCGACGACGTCGCCGGCACGCGGCGACCTCCCCTGTCGCCGTGGCCTCCCGCCGTGGCGCCTCCAACCCGCGCCGCCCGCCCGCCGTTCGTGCTGGATCCCGTCTCCCCGTCCCGCCCTCCCGCCAGCGGCGCGAGCTCGCCCCTGCCACCCGAGATGGTGGCGCGCGTGTTCGAGCGCGTGTCGGACGCCGTCGTGTGCGTCGACCGCGACTGGCGCTTCACGTACCTGAACGCGCGCGCCGGCGTCCTCGTCGGCCGCGAGCCGCGCACGCTGCTCGGCCACGTGGCGTGGGACGAGCTCCCCGAGCTCGTCGGTCATCCGCTCCACACCGCCGCCTTGCGGGCGATGGAGCGCGCCGAGGCGGCGACCGTGCAGGCGACGCTGCCGGGCACCACGCGCGCGTTCGAGCTCCGGCTGGAGCCGTTCGGCGACGGGCTGGCGGTCATCGGCACGGAGCTGCCCGGCACGGCGCCGAGCGACGCGCGCCTCGTGGAGCAGTCGCGCTACCTGCGCGCGGTGCTCGACACCGCGCCCGACTGCGTGAAGGTGCTGGCGCGCGACGGCGCGCTGCTGGACATCAACGCGTCCGGCCTCGCGATGCTCGACGCCCCATCGCTGGCGGCGGTGCGCGGGCGCGACGTGCTGCCGCTGGTGGCGGAGGCCGACCGCGCGCCGTTCCGCGCGATGCTGGACGCGACGTTCGCGGGCGAGGTCCGCGGGCTGGAGTTCGACGTGGTGACGTTCACCGGACGGCGCCGGCGCTTCGAGACCGACGGCGCGCCGCTGCGCGACGCGCTGGGCGCCGTGGTGGGCGCGCTGTTCGTCACGCGCGACGTCACCGAGCGCCGCGCGGTGGAGGAGCGGCTGCGCGAGAGCGAGACGCGCTTCCGCATGCTGGCCGAGGCGGCGCCGCTGGGCGTGTTCATGAACGACGCGCTCGGCAACACGCTCTACGTCAACGAGCAGTGCGCCGAGATCATGGGCCGGTCGCGCGAGACGCTGCTCAACGAGCGCTGGGCCGACCTCGTGAACCCCATGGACGTCGCGGAGATGAACCGGCAGCGGCTGGCGTTCCGCAACGGCGACGCCGAGCGCTCCGTGTTCGAGCTGCGCGTGCGGCGGCCGGACGGCTCGTCGCGCACGCTGACCTCGCACGCGGTGCGGCTGCGCGCGGCCGACGGGACGACCACGGGCTTCGTCGGCATGGTCGAGGACACGACCGAGCGGCTCGCCCTCGAGGCGCAGCTGCGCCAGGCGCAGAAGATGGAGGCGGTCGGGCAGCTCGCCGGCGGGATCGCGCACGACTTCAACAACCTGCTGACGGTCATCACGGGGCACCTCGACTTCGCGCGGCAGGACCTCGCGCCGCTGGTGCCGCCGGGGCATTCCGTGCGCGAGGACCTGGCGGAGATCGCGCAGGCCGCCGAGCGCGCGCGGGCGCTGGTGCGGCAGCTGCTGGCGTTCAGCCGCAAGCAGGTCGTCGCGCCGCAGGAGGTGGACGTGTCGCAGGTCGTGCGCGGCGCCGAGCAGCTGCTCCGCCGCGTGCTGGGCGACGAGATCGTCCTCGGCACCACGCTGGCCGCGGAGTCCGCCGTCGTGCGCGCCGACGCGGTGCAGCTGGAGCAGGTGCTCGTGAACCTGGCGCTGAACGCGCGCGACGCGATGCTCACGCCCATGCACGGGCATCCGGGCACCGGCGGCACGCTGACGATCGAGACCGACGTCCAGGCGATGGACGCGGGCGAGGCGCGGCGCATGTTCGACACGGGCGAGTGGGCGCTGCCGAGCGGCCCGTACGTGCGCCTGACCGTGCGCGACAGCGGGCACGGGATGGACGACGCGACGCGCGCGCGACTGTTCGAGCCCTTCTTCACGACGAAGCCGATCGGCGCGGGGACGGGGCTGGGGCTGGCCACCGTCTACGGCATCGTGCAGCAGAGCGGGGGCGAGATCCGCGTGGACAGCGCGCCCGGCGCCGGCACGACCTTCACGATCCTGCTGCCGCGGGTCGTCCAGCCGACGGGCGAGCCCGCGACCGGCGCGGCGAGCGCGCGCCCGACGGCCGGGCGCGGCACCGTGCTGCTGGTGGAGGACGAGACCGCGGTGCGCGCGACGACGCGCCGCGTGCTGGAGCGCCAGGGCTACACGGTGCTCGAGGCGCGGCACGGCGCGGACGCGCTCATGCTGTGGCAGGCGCACCACGCCGAGGTGCTGGCCGTGGTCACCGACCTGCGCATGCCCGAGATGGGCGGGCGCGAGCTGGTCGCGCTGCTGCGCCGCAGCCGCGAGCGGCTGCCGGTCGTGTACGTGTCGGGCTACAGCGACGAGGCGGCGCAGGCGGCCGCGCGGCCGTACGAGCGGTTCATCGAGAAGCCGTTCGCGAGCGAGGCGCTGCTGTCGGCGCTGGACGCGGCGGTGGGCGCGGCGGCCAGGACCTGAGCGTCAGGTCGCGCGCGTCAGCCGCGCGTGCACCTGCGGCCCCAGCGCGCCGATCGCCGCGCCGAGGGCCGCGCCGGCGACGACGTCCACGGCGTAGTGGAAGCCGCCGTACACCGCGCCCGCGGCCAGCAGCAGCGTGGCCGCGCCGGTGGCGACGGCCATCCGCGGCGCGACCCGCGCCAGCGCGAGCGTCTGCGCGACCGACACGGCGACGTGCGACGACGGGAACGCGGTCCCGCGCGACGAGCCGGCGTGCAGCAGCGCCTGCACGAGCGCGCGCGCGGGGCCGTCGGGGACGGTGGCGGGCGCGGGCCACTGGTACCACGGCCCCTGCACCGGCAGCGTCGCGAACACCGCGTAGCAGACCACGAAGGCGAGCCACACCGTCCACGTCGCGACCGCGAACGCGTCGCGTCTTCCACGCCACCAGAGCCACGCCGGCGGCACGTAGATGACGGCGTAGTAGCTCAGGTAGCCCGCGTGCAGCAGCTCGCTCAGCGCGGGCACGGGCCAGCGCGCGCTGAGCGCGAGCGTGGGGCTGGTGCCGAAGAGCGCCGTCTCCCACGCGATCACGCGCGCGTCGTGCAGCGCGGTGCGGCCGAGGCCCGCCGCGACGAGGGGCAGCGCGGCGTAGCACGCGGGCACCGCGAGCAGCGGGAGCCAGGCCGCGAGCGCGCGCGTCGCGCCGCGCTGGGGGGAGGCGCGCCGGAGGGTCCACGCCGCGGCGGCCAGCAGCGCCGCGAGTCCGGCCAGCAGCCCCGCACCGGCGCCGCCGCGCACCGCGAGCGGCAGGGTCGCGACGAGGTAGGCCGCGAGCAGCGTGGCGGCGGGGCGGAAGGGCGCGAGCGGTGCGGAGGGCATGCGAGGTCGCGCAATGTCGCCGCGACGACGGCGCGTGCGCCACCCGTGCGCGTTATGTTTGCGCGCATGAGCCTCGCCGTCCTTCCCGTGGCGTCGCCGCGCGAGCTGCGCCGCTTCGTCGACGTGCCGTGGCGGCTGTTCGACGCCGCGCGCCACCCGCAGTGGGTGCCGCCGCTGCGGATCGCGGTGCGCGACGTGCTCGATGCACGCAAGCACCCGTTCTGGCGGACGGCCGACCGCGCGCTCTGGATCGCGGAGCGCGACGGCGCGGTGGTGGGCCGCATCGCGGCCATCGAGAACCGCGCGCACAACGCCTTCCACGGCGACCGCACGGGCTTCTTCGGCTTCTTCGAGTGCGCCGACGATCCCGAGGCCGCGCGCGCGCTGCTGGACACGGCGGCCGCGTGGCTGGCGGCGCGCGGGCTCACGAGCATGCAGGGCCCGATGAACCCGTCCACCAACTACGAGTGCGGCGTCCTGGTGGACGGCTTCGCGCACCACCCGGTGCTGATGACCACCTGGAACCCGCCGTACTACGACGCGCTGCTGGCCGGCGCGGGCATGGGCACGGCGAAGGACCTGCTGGGGTGGTGGATCGGGCGCGACGCGGGCGACGGGCGGGACTTCGCGCTGCCGCCGTCGTACGCCGTGCACGCCGAGCGCGCGCTGGCGCAGTCGGGGCTCCGCTTCCGTGACCTGGAGCCGTCGCGCATCGAGCGCGAGATCGCGGTCTGCTGGGACGTCTACAACGCGGCATGGGAGCCCAACTGGGGCTTCGTGCCGATGACGCGCGAGGAGTTCGCGCACCTGGCGAAGGACCTGAAGATGATCGCCGATCCGCGCTTCGCCTTCGCGGCGGAGATCGACGGGCAGCCGGCGGGCTTCGTCATCGCGCTGCCCGACTACCACGTGCTGTTCAAGAAGATCCGCTCCGGCCGGCTGCTGCCGACCGGGCTCCTGACGCTGCTGACGGGCAGGCGCTCGCTGCACACGCTGCGCGTGCTCGCGCTGGGCGTGCGGCGCGAGCACCGCACGCGCGGCATCTTCGCCCTGTTCACCCACGAGATCGTGCGGCGCGGCCTGGCGGCCGGCATCACGGGCGCCGAGGCGTCGTGGGTGCTGGAGGACAACCACCTGATGAACCGACCGCTCCGCGCCATGGGCGCCACGCCCTACCGCCGCTGGCGGATCTACGAGCGCGCGCTGGAGACCGCATGAGCGACACGCCGCGGGTCTTCGCCAAGGTCACGTCCGACAACCGCGCGCGCATGGCGCAGTCGATCGGGCTCTACCCGTACTTCGCGCCCATCCAGGAGTCGACGACCTCCGAGGCGCGCATCGGCGACCGCTGGAAGGTCATGCTCGGCTCCAACAACTACCTGGGGCTGACGCACCATCCGAAGGTGCTGGAGGCGTGCACGCAGGCGCTGCACCGCTACGGCAGCGGCGCCACCGGCAGCCGCCTGCTGAACGGGACGCTCGACCTGCACGAGACGCTGGAGGCGCGGCTGGCGGCGTTCTACCGCAAGCCGGCGGCGCTGGTGTTCACCACCGGCTACCAGACGAGCCTCGGCGCGATCGCGGCGCTGATGGGGCGCGACGACATCCTGTATCTCGACAAGCTCGATCACGCCTGCATCGTGGACGCCGCGCAGCTCGCCCTCGGCGACACGGTGCGGTACCCGCACGGCGACCTCGCGCAGCTCGCGCGGCAGCTGGAGAAGGCACCCGAGGGCGCGGGGAAGCTGATCGCCACCGACGGCGTGTTCTCGATGGAAGGCTCGATCGCCGACCTGCCGGGGCTCACGAAGCTCGCGAAGCAGCACGGCGCCGCGCTGCTGGTGGACGACGCGCACGCGCTGGGCGTGCTGGGGGAGGACGGCGCGGGCACCGCGCGCCACTTCGGGCTCGACGACGAGGTGGACCTCATCATGGCGACGTTCTCGAAGTCGCTGGCGTCGGTGGGCGGCGTGCTGGTGGGGCCGGAGGACGTGCTGCACTGGGTGCGGCACCACGCGCGCGCGCTGATCTTCACCGCCGCGATGCCGCCGGCCAGCGTCGCCGGCACGCTGGCCGCGCTGGACGTGCTGCAGGCGGAGCCGGAGCGCCGCACGCGCCTGTGGGCGAACACGCGCCGCATGGCCGAGCAGCTGCGCGCGATCGGGCTGGACCCGGGGCCGGCGCAGACGCCGATCCTGCCGGTGACCGTGGGCGACGTGTTCGAGACGGCGCGCGTGTGGCGCGCGCTGTTCGACGACGACGTGTTCGTGCACCTCGTGATCCCGCCCGCCGTGCCGGCCAACAGCTGCCGCATCCGGCTGTCGATGACGGCGGAGCACACCGACGCGCAGATCGACCGCGTGGTGGAGGCGTTCGCGCGCGCGGTGCGCACGCACGCGCCGCGCGCGCTGGCGGGCGCGGGCTCCTGACCCGCCCGACCGCGCTGCGCGTCGCGCTCGTCTCCGACTGGGCGTCGCCGCGGCGCGGCGGCATCGAGCTGCACCTGGCGGACCTCGCGGCGCGGCTGCGCGCGGCGGGGCACGTCGCCGACGTCGTGACGACGACGCCGGGACCCGACGAGGAGGGCGTGGTGCGCCTGCGCGTGCCGCGCCTGCCAGGGGCCGGCGTCGCCTGCACGCCCGCGCTGCCGCACGCGCTGCGCGCGACGCTCGGCGGCGGACGCTACGACGTGGTGCACGCGCACGCGAGCGTCGTCTCGCCGGCGGCATATGCCGGTGCGTCGGTGGCGCGGCGGCTGGACGTGCCGTGCGTGATGACCTTCCACTCGCTCTTGCACGCCACCGCCCGCGTGCTGGCGGCCGCCGACGCGGTGAGCGGCTGGGCGCGCGCGCCGCTCGTGCTGACGGGCGTGAGCAACCGCGTGGCGGACCAGCTGCGCGCCGCGCTGCCGCGCGCGCGCGTGGCCGTGCTGCCCAACGCCACCGACGTCGTGTGGTGGGGCGCGCGGCCCGACGGCGTTCCACCGCGACGCGATGGCGAGCTGCGCGTGGTGACCGCGATGCGGCTCACGCGGAAGAAGCGCACCGGTGACCTCGCGCGGATCGCCGCCGCGCTGGACGGCGCGCCGAACGTGCGTCTCGTCGTCGCCGGCGACGGGCCCGATCGCGCCGCGCTGGCGCGCGCCGGCCACGCGCGCCTCACCCTCCTCGGCTGGCAGCCGCGCGAGGCGCTGCGGGCGCTGTACGCGGACGCCGACCTGTTCGTGCTGCCGGCCGCGCACGAGTCGTTCGGCATCGCGGCGCTGGAGGCGCGCGCGGCGGGGCTGCCGATCGTCGGGCGCGCGCGGTCGGGGCTCGCGGACTTCGTGCGCGACGGCGTGGACGGCGTGCTGGCGCCCGACGCGGACGCGCTGGTGCACGCGGTGCGCGCGCTGGTGCACGACGCGCCCCGGCGCGCGGCGCTGACGCACGCGGCGCGCACCGCGCCACCGCTGGCGTTCGACTGGGCGCGCGTGCTGGCGCGCCACGTCGCGCTCTACGAGGCGCTGATCGACGGCAGGGAGCCCGACACCGGCCCGTGGGCCGCGGCGCGCAGCGACAGCTCGTCCCAGCGGTCGACGACGTAGGCATGCAGCGGCGGCGCACCGGCCGGCGCCTCGCGGCCGGCGAGCGTCGCCAGCGCGGGCAGGCCGTCGCGCACGAAGCGCCGCACGAGGCGCGCCACCAGCCGCACGCCGGCGCGCGCCCGCTCGCGCGCATCGGGTGAGTGAACGTCGGCCGCGCGCACGAAGCTGCCGGCGAGCAGCAGGTAGCCGAAGCGCGCCGCGCCGTCGGGCGCGAGCGCGTGGCGCGTGGCCGCCGACTCGTCGAGGAAGGCCGTGGGCAGCGTGCGCAGGTACGCGTGCGCGCCGCCCGTGTACTCGCCGTCCGCCAGCGCCGCGGTCCACAGCGCGTCCAGCACGTAGCCGCGGCGCGCGGCGGCGCGCGCGACGCCCACCGGATCGCCGAGCGAGCACCAGCTGAGCGCGAGCCGCGGGACACCGGCCCGCGCGCACGCCGCGAGCGCGCGCTTCGGATGCCGCGCGCCGTCGGGACCCGCGCCGGCCACCAGCGCGTTGGGTGCATCGGGCGGCTCGGGCACGTACGGCGGGTTGCACGCGACGACGTCGGGCGCGCGGCGGCGCAGCCAGCGCGGCAGCCGCGCGTCGAACAGTCCGAGGTGCGCGAAGCGCGCGCGCTCCGCGTGGCCGAGCACGCGCGCGTTGCGCCGTGCGCGCGACACGGCGTCGGCATCGACGTCGGCGCCCCACGCGCGCAGCGCGGGCCAGCGGTCCAGCGGGCCGAGGGCGACCACCGCGCTGCCGCACGTCAGCTCGACGAGGCGCGCGGGCGGCGCGTCGTGCGCGTCGGCGTGGCGCGCGAGCGTGTGCGCGGTCGCGAGCGCGCAGAGCAGCGTGTCCTCGGGCGCGAAGAAGTCGCCGAACTCGAACGGCGGCCGGAAGCGCGCGAGGGGGGCCGCGACCGTGGCGAGCGAGCGGAGGCCGGCGGTCGCGGGCGCGGGGCGCGCCATCGGCGATCCGGTCGGGCCCGCGGCCCACGCGTCGACTTCGTGCGTTCTCGTCACGAGCGGTACGCGCCGTGCCTTTGATGCAGGCGAGGTGCGGAAGGAGCGAGGGAAGGGAGGGGGAGCGCGATGCGCGACCGCCGGCTGTCACGCGTCCGCGCCGTCCACCAGCATGCATCGCATGCCTCACGAGCCGTCGATGTCGTCCACCACATCCGATCCGTCCGTCTCACAGGCCCCATCCGCACCCCGCTCCGGCATCGAGCGCCGACGCGCGCTCGCGGACCGTGCGGCCCCCGATCCCGCCGCGCACGTCGAGCTGCCGCGGCTCCTGCTCTCGGACCCCGGGCGCACGGCCCGTGCCGCACACGCCGGGCACGGACTCGCCGAGCGCACGCTGGCGGACGTCGTCGCGCCGTTCTCGTCGCAGGTGGCCGGGCTCCTCTTCGGACCGCCGCTCGACGAGGTGCTCGCCGACCAGCCGTCGTTGGAGGAGGCGATCATCGCCCGCGCGCGGCGGCTGGCGGCGCGCGCGTATCCCGCCGACGTGGTGAGCGACCGCGCGACCGACGCGTATGTCGACCACGCCGCGCGCCACGAGCTGCACCGGGCGCTGCTCGCCTGCTACCAGACGCACGTGCGGCTGCCGCACCACGGCACCGCCACGAACCAGCTCCATCCGCTCACCTGCCGGCTGATGGCGGTGCTGGAGGGCGCGTGGGAGCGCGACCTGCTCGCGCGCGCGCGGCGCACCGCCTCGCGCCTGGGCACCGCGCTCGACGAGACGCTGCCCGAGGATCCGGCGGCCTTCGTGGAGTGGTACAAGCGCGCGGCGTTCACGCACCCGCTCTACGAGCATCCGCTGTACGCGTTCCTCGCGGGCGAGGCCGACCGCGAGCAGCTCGAGCGCTTCCTCCGCCTCGAAGCCGCGGGCGAGGCCGCCTTCGACGATCTCGTCGCGCTCGGCCAGGTCGGCACGCGCGGCGAGGTGAAGATCGAGATGGGGCGCAACTACTGGGACGAGCTGGGGAACGGGAAGAGCCACGCGGTGCACACGCACCTCTTCCATCGCCTCACGGAAGGACTCGGGATCACCGCGCCCGAGGCGCACGAGCTGCCGTGGCCCGTGCTCGCGGGCGCGAACGTGATGCTCTGGAGCTGCATCCCGCGCCGCAACGCGTTCCGCGCCCAGGGGGCGCTGGGCGCCGTCGAGCTGCTCGCGCCGCAGCGCTGCACGCGGCTGGTGACCGGCGCGCTGCGCGTCGGCATCCCGAAGAAGACGATGAGCTACTACGCCGCGCACGCGATCATCGACGTCGGCCACGCGGAGGGGTGGCTCGACCACGTCGTGGGGCCGCAGGTGGCCGCGGTGCCCGCGTCGCGCATCGGGATCGCGGAGGGGCTGATCGCGCGCGCGGACGCGAGCCTCGACTACTTCGACTACGCGATGGGGGCGCTGCGCGCCTAGCGCTGCGGACTGCAGGCTGCGGATCCTGAAGCTGCGAGCTGCGTCAGGGCCGCTCGGGATGTGTCGGTATGTCGGACCTCTTGCCTGTTGGGGGGATGCGGATGCTCCGGATCGGAGCGGATCATTCGGATCGCTCCGCGTTGCGAATGGGACGTCGCCGCCACGCGGGACCATCCGCAGCATCCGCACTCATCCGAAGCATCCGCATCCCCCCATAGGGAAAGGGCTCCCGCCCCGGTCCCTGAAGAGCAGCGGGGATTGAGTTCGGATTGAAGAGCCGGACAAGATCTGATGTGCTCACCGCGTGGCGGCGACGTCCCATGTGCCGCGAGGAGCCTACATCAGATCTTGTCCGCAAAAATCAGATGTCGATCCCCGCTGCTCTTGTCGTTCGGGCCTGGCGCGCGGAGGCAGCGTCAGGATCCGCAGCCCGCCGTCCGCAGCCCCGCCCCATCCCATCCCATGCGCTCGCGCAGCACGGGCGCGACCGCGTCGGCGAACAGGTCGACCGCGGGCAGGCGGCCCGGCGCGCCGCGCTCCATCTCCACCAGCACCGCGCCCACCACCGGGCAGACGCGCCGCGCGCGGGGCGCGTCCGTCGCCGACGCGTCGCGCGCGCGGCCGCCGAAGACGAAGCGCGACACCGGAGTCGCGCCCGACGACACGTCCGCCTCCGCCGTGCCGGTCTTGCCGAACAGCTCCAGCGCGGGCGACGGGAGCGCCTGCCGCGCGCGCGCGCCCGTGCCGCCCTGCACCACGCCGCGCATCCCCTCCAGCACCGCGGCGCGCCCGCTGCCGAACGGCAGCGCGCGGGCGCGCGGCACCGCGATCAGGGAGTCGCCGACGCGGCGCACGAGCCGCAGCTCGGTCGCGTGGCCGGTCATCAGCCGCCCCATCGCGCGCGCGAGCGCGGCGTTGCTCCACAGGTGCTCGCCCTCGCCCGTGAGGAAGCCGACGAGGTAGCGCAGCGTGTCGTAGCGCGCCGACGCGAGCGGCAGCTGCACGAGCTCCGGCGACACGCGCTGCCACGGCCCGTTGAGCGGGCCGAGGAGCCCGCGCCGGCGCATCCCCGCCCAGAGCGTGGTGTCGAAGCCGTCGGCGGGGCGCGCGACGGTGCGCGCGTCGAACAGCGCGTCCATGTTGCGCGCGAGCGGCGACGCGGCGCGTGCGGCGCCACCGTCGCGCGTGGCGAGCCGCGGCCGCGCACGCACCGCGCGCCCCTCGATGCGGAACTCGGCCCCTACCGGCGCGCGGCCGTCCAGGCGCGGCAGCGGCGCCTCCGCGCCCTGCTCCGCCGCGAGGCCGAGCAGGCCGAGCGTGACCGCGTAGAGGTTGTTGGAGCCGGGGAGTGCGCAGTCCCAGCGGATGGGCGCGCGGCAGCCGTGCAGCGCCGACGCAAACGGGATCCCAGTCGCCACGGGCCAGCCCGCGGCCGCGGTGAACGTCTCGCCCGGATGGTCCACCTCGAGCGTGCGCAGCTTCGGGTAGCGCGCGAACACCGCGGCCGCGATGAACGGCTTCACGGTGGACGCGCCGCGCATCGCGCGCAGGTTCGCGTCGAGCGGCTGGTAGCCGCGCGGACGGAAGCCCGGCCGCTCCCACGACGCCAGCGCCAGGACGTCACCCGTGTTGGGATCGACGAGCGTCACCGCGCACTGCCGCAGCCTGCCGCCCGCCGCGACCGCGCAGCGATCGGCGACGCGCGCCTGCAGCTCGCGCGACAGCGTGGCGTCGAGCGTCAGCTCCACGCGTGCGCTGGTGGGCGTGATCGCGGCCTCCGCCTCGTCGGCACCGGGCGCGCGCAGCGAGCGCGCGAACGCGGAGTCCAATGCGGCGAGGAAGGGCGGCGTGCCGACCGGCGAGACGCGCGACACGTCGCCGTTGCGCCAGCGCGCGTAGCCGTACGCGCCGCGCGGCGCCGCGTCGGCCAGCAGCGTCGCGGCCCCGTCGAAGTCGACCACGTCGCCGGCGACCAGCGGGCGCTCGCCCGACGTGGTGTCGCTGCCCCCGCGCGCGATGCGCGCCCCGCCGTCGGCCTGCGCCAGCACGAGGCCGCGCCGCGCGTCCGCCAGGCGCGCGCGCACGCGCGCGCCGGCGCCGCACTGCACCGTCACCGCGCGCGCCGCGACGGTGCCCGTGTCGCCGCAGGCGACCACCGTCTCGGGTGCGTCGGGATCGAAGCGGATGACCAGTCGCGAGCCGACGAGCAGCCGCTCGGTGCCGCCGCCGCCCGCCAGCGCGCCGCGCCACGTCTCGCCCGCGAGCGGCGACGCCACGCGGCACCCCTGGTCGGACACGCGCACCGTCGACGAGTCGGCGCGCGCGAGCCACGCGCCGCGATCCAGGCAGTGCGCGCGCCGCTCGCCGCGGCCGGCCGCGAAGGCGTTGCCGCGCGCCACCAGCTCGCGCAGGAACGCGCCCTCCGTGAACCCCGGCTTGCCGAGCGCGGTGGGCGCGACGGCGAGCGTGTCGCCGTCCACGCGCACGTCGCCGCGCGCGACCACCGCGCGCAGCGCATCGCCCATCGCGTCGAGCGTGAACGGGCCGGGCGCCTCGTGCGTCGCGCGCCAGGCGGCCGCGCCGACGACCATCGTCAGCGCGACGGCGACGCCGGCGCTGGCCAGCAGCGCGCGCCGCACGCGGCGCAGCGCGCCCTCGCTGGCGCGCGTCTCGAGGTAGTCGCGCGGCGCGTCGTCGGCCGCGGTGGGGAGCGCGGCCAGCGCGAGCGCCACCAGCCACGCGACGAACGCCGCGTCCGCGCCCGAGCGCAGCCCGAGCCCTGGCAGGTTCTGCCCGGTGAGCGGGAGCAGCGATGCGTTGGCCGCCGCCATGTACAGCGCGGGCATCAGCACGTACGCCGCCAGCCCGCCCAGCAGGATCGCGCGGTGCACGGTGCTGTAGCGCCGCGTCGCGTGCGCCGCGGCCAGCAGCAGCGTGCCCGCGAGCGCGAGGTACGTCAGCAGCAGCGCCAGCGCGCCCGCGAAGCCGTGCTCCGCGAGGATCCAGAGCGCGAAGACGTTGTCGGTGAGCGCGACGTCGGGCGCGATGGCGCGCGGCACGTACGGGATGCCGTACAGCCCGCGCCCCCACGTCCCGCCGAGCGCGGCGTACGCGCGCATCCCCCAGTCCTGCTGCAGCGTGCTGACGATCTCGCGCGCCTCGGCCGGCGACGCGACCAGCGCCTGCGCCTGCAGCGCGGCGGGCGCCTGCACGGCGGCGTAGCGCATCTGCGGCGTCGCGAGCCGCGTGTCGGGATGCGGCAGCGTGCGCAGCGGCGCGTGCAGCGCGAAGCCGATCACCAGCAGGACGCTCGCGAGCATCGCCAGCGCGCCCGCCAGCCGCCGCCCGCCGAGCGTCGCGGCGCCGAACACCACGGTCGTCAGCACGGCGGTGAAGAGCAGCAGCACGAGCCCGCGGTCGGCCGCGAGGTAGCCGCCGTACACGCTGAGCGCGGCGAGCACGATCCACCACCCGAGCGTGCGCGGCGACGGCGACGCCAGCGCCCGCGCCCGCGTCTCGGCGTACCACAGCACGGTCACGACGCGCACCACCAGCAGCAGCCCCGCGCAGGCGATCGCGAAGCCGAGCGTGATCCCGAGGCGGCTCACCGACACGGCGGAGGACACGAGCAGCAGCACCGCCGGCAGCAGCACGAAGCCGAGCGGCGGCAGCACGTCGCGGGCGCGATAGGGCCACGCGCGCAGCGCGCGCACGCGCGGCAGCAGCGCGGCGATGCCGGCGCCGCCCGCGAGCGCGGCGCCGAGCACCGTCGCGCCGAGCAGCGCGCCGATCCCGGACGTGGGGCGCAGCAGCAGCGTCGCGAGCAGGCCGAGCGCGGCGCCGACCCCCGCCGCGATCCCGGCAATGCGCGCGGCACGCGCGGGCGCCAGCCGCGGGCGCAGCTCCGCGCGCTCGCGCACGAACAGGTGCACCCAGGCCACCGCGCCCGCGTACGCCACCAGGCTGACGAGCGTCGACACGCCGCGCGGCGACAGCGCCAGCGCGACGTAGAGCGCCACCAGCACGAGCAGCGCGAGCACGCTGCGCGCGAGGTGCCGGCGGCCGAAGCCGAAGTCCGAATGCGGCGCCAGGAAGCCGAGCGGCGCGCCGCGCGCCGCGTCCTGCGCCAGCGCGGGCACCAGCACGCGGTGCAGCGCCGCGAGCCCCACGCTGCCCACGAGCGGGACGAGGATCGCGAACGCCGCGCGGTCCGCGCCGCCGGCGCCCGCCCACACCGCGAGCGCGGTCCCGATCACGACCAGCAGCGCGGCGCCGGGGACGAGCCACGCGCGCGCCTGCGCGCGCGCCGCCGCCCCGCCCGCGCGCACGCCGTCGCGCAGCGCCGCCCATGCGGGCGCGAGCCGTGGCCCGAGGCCCGGCAGCGACCGCCAGCGCGCCAGCAGCCACGCCAGCACCGGCAGCGCGGCCAGCAGCACGACGGTCGTCGGCACCGCCTCCTCGCTGAACGGCGCCGCGCGCGACACGCGCACCGCGAGCACCACGCGCGCGCACAGCAGCGTGTACGCCGCGCCGACGACGGCCACGCGCAGCGCGCGCGCGTCGCGGTCCCCACGCGCCGCATCGACCGCCAGCAGCAGCGCGCCGAGCAGCCAGAACGCGGTCAGCAGCGGCAGCGGGTTCGCGGCGGCGTCGGCGGGCGAGACGCGCAGGAGATGTCCGCGCTCGGTCGCCGCGGCGCCGGTGCCGGGGATCAGCTGGTCGACGCGCGGCGCGACGGCGCGCGTGCGGCCGTCGGCATGCCACTCCCAGGAACGGCCGGTCCATGCGAGCGCGCCGTCGTACGCGCCGCGGCGCCCGGCTCCCAGCGGCGCCTCCACGCCCAGCGCGAGGCGCCCGAGCGTGCCGGGCTGCCGCTCGGCGCCGTCGCTCGCGCCGCTCACGCGCCACACCGCGCGCGTGCCGCCGCGCGCGACGAGCGGCCACGCGGCGGGCGCGAGCCGTCGGCCGAACAGCACGCGCAGGCGGTTGTCGGCGCGGTCGATCTCGAGTCGCGCGACCGTCGCCGATGCGGCGAGGCCGACCTGCACCGTCACGGGCGCGGCGGCGCGCGCGACGAACGGCACCGCGACGCCGTCGACGGTGGCGCGCGCGTGCGGGCTGGCCGCCAGCCACGCGTCGCCGTCGTGCAGGAAGAGGGTGAGCGGCGCCCGCGCCAGCAGCGGCGCGCCCAGCGACGCGACGTGCACGCCGCGCGCGGTGACCGGCATCGTGATCGTGCGCTCGCGGTCGCCCGCGCGCACGCGCCAGACGCGCGTGCCGCACGCGCGGTCCATCCCCAGCAGGCAGGTGAGCGGCCAGCGCGGCGTCGTGCTCGTGATGACCACGGTCTGCCTGCCGACACCCAATCGAATCTCGGCCGAACGCCCCAGCGGGAGCGCGTTGACCGGCGCGCCGTTCGCGAGCACGGGCGCCGCCGCGGTGTCGACGCGCAGCGCGAGCGTGCCGCCGCTCACGTCGTAGGCGGCGCGCAGCGCGACCGCGCGCTCGTCGGGCGCGGGAAGGCGGACGTCGGCGGTGGGGGCGCTGCCCAGCCGCAGCGTGTCGAGGAGCGGCGCGTACTGGCCCGCCAGCTGCGCGCGGAAGGCCGCGTCGTCGCGCGGCGCGCGTCCCGCGACCAGCCACGCGAGGGCCAGCGGCACGAGCGCGGCGCACAGGCTCCAGCACCACGCGACGCGCGGACCCGCGCGCCGGGCAGCCAGCGCCGCGAGCGCGGCGGCGAGCAGCGCGCCGAGCAGCGCGAGCGCGAGCATCATGGCGAGTAGGGCGGAGGGGTGCGCGGCTCGGGAACGGTGATCGTGTCGAAGCGGAGCGCGCCACCGCGCCGCGCCTCGCTCTCCTCGCGCAGCGCGCGCAGCAGCGAGTCGACGTCGATGGGCGGCTCGGGCGCGTCGGGCTCGACGTCGCCGTCGCTGCGGTCGGGCGGGTTCGCGAGCAGCGCGTTCGGGTCGTAGCCGATGCCGCCGCGATCCGGCTGCAGCTCCGGCATCACGGGCGCGCGGACGCCGCGGACGGCGGCGGGCGGCGCGTCGGGCGGCTGCCAGCGCTGGCTCGCCGCGAGGATCGCCGCGCGGCCGGCCCACGCGCCCGCGCCCATCGCGCCGAGCGCCAGCGCCGCGCCCACCGCGGCACGCACCACGCGCGCGCGGAGCGGATCGATCGGCAGCTCGGGCGTCTCGCCGTCGTCGCCGACCACGTCGTCGCGGGTCACGTCGTCGGCGACCGGTGCGGGGGCGTCGGTCACCACGGGCGGTGCGTCGCGCAGCGCGTCGCGCGAGACGGCGGGCATCGCCATCGTCGGCGCGGCGTGCGCATCGACCGCCGGCATCGCCGGCGGCGTGTACATCGGCGTCCGCGCGAACACCGCGTCGTCGCGCGGCGCGTCCACGCGCGGCGCGTCCACGCGCGGCGCATCACCCGTGGGCACCTGGCCCGCGCTCGCGAAGCGCGCGGCGAGCGACGCCAGCATGCCGCGCGCGCCGCCGTTCGTCGCGGCAGTCGGACGCGCCGACGGCACCTCGATCGTCGAGAACACGTCGCTTGGCGGCACCACCGGACGCTCCGGCGCGCGGGGCGTGGAGGACTCCGGACGCACGTCAGGCGCGTGCGACGCGCCGATCTCCGCCGCGAACCACGACAGCGTCGGCAGCAATCCCACCGGTCGCACGCGGCCCGGCTCCGTCCCCGCCGACGAGATCGCGAAGCACTTCAGCCGCGGGCACGCCGCCTCGAACCACGTGAACGTCGTCGGGCCGAGGTGCGCGAGCAGCGCCGCGCGCGGATCGGCGAGCGCCGCCTCGCGCCGGTCGGGCGGCAGCGCGTCCACCTTGCTGAGGCAGAGGCCGACCGGGATGCCGAGCTGCGGTCCGCCCGCGGCCTCCAGCAGCGCGACCAGGTGCCGCAGCACCACCAGCCGGTCGAGCGTCGACGGCGCGCCGTCGGGCGCGGCGCTGAACAGCCAGAGCAGCCCGCCGCCGTGCGCCACGCGCGCGAACAGCGAGCGTCCGTGCTCGGTGAGCCCGAGCTCCGTGCGTGTGGAGTACTCGCCCGCCGGATCGACGATCGACAGCCGCAGCGAGTCGCCCGTGGGCGCGCCGCGGCGGTACTGCCGCAGCAGGAACTCGAGCGGACGGTAGCCGTCCTTGCGCACGTCGGTCTTCGCCACCGCGCGGTCGAGCAGCTGCTCGTTCGCGTCCAGCAGCTGCTCCTGCGTGTACGCGTCGCGGCAGTCCTTCGGATGCGCTTCCCAGCGATCGGGCTCGCGGCTCTTGGACGTCGCGTAGAGCGCGCCGAGCAGGCCCGTCTTGCCGGCGGCGGGCGCGCCCCACAGGTGCAGCGTCTCGCGCGACGGCGCGGCCTGCGCGAAGGGCTCGGTCGCGGCGGTGACGCCGTGCGTGGTCATGCGCCCTCCCGCGGCCGTGCGCCGCCGCGTGCCTCCCACCACGTGCGCAGCGTGCGTCGCAGCCGCGCCAGCGCCGGCTCCGCGGGCACGCCCAGGTACACGCGCAGCAGCATCGTGTCGGCGGCGCGCACGGGGCCCGCGCCCGCGCGCAGCAGCGCGCACAGCTCCGCGTACGCGCGCTCGTCGCGCGCGCGCTCCACCTCGCCCACCGCGGCGGCCAGGCGGCGCAGGCGCAGCGCGTCGCGCAGCGCGGGCGGCACGCGGCCGGCCACGCGCTGCGCCAGCGCGGCGGCGCGCGCGCCGTCCACCAGCGTGCCCAGCGCCGCCAGCGCCAGCTCCAGCGCGGCCACGCCACGCTCGGCCGGGGCGCCGGCCAGCGGGCCTCCCGCCGCGAACGCCTGCGCGAACGCGTCGCCCAGCGCGTCGCCGAGCCGCTGCAGCGCCGCGTCGTCCAGCGTCACGCCCGCGGATGCGGCGGCGGCGCACGCCTCGGCGAACGTGCCGGCGCGCGGCGCGCCGTCGGGACCCGGGCGCGTCGCGGCGAGCAGCGCGCGCAGCGCCAGCTCGTGGCGGCCGTCGCCGTCGGTGCGCGCCAGCAGCGCGGCCCACGCGGAGGCGAGCGCGCCGTCGGCGGGCGGGCCGTCGGGGAGCGCGGCGCGCAGCAGCGCGCCCACGCGCGCCGGTGCGTCGGCGCCGCCCACGTGCTCCGCGTGCGCGGCGTCGATCAGCCGCGCGGCGGCGTCCAGCGCGCGCGGCGCGTCGGCGCTGCGCGGCGCGGCCAGCGCGTCGGCCACCAGCGCCGCGACCCACGCGTCGAGCTCGCGCGCGCGCGCGGCCGCGTCGGGCACGGCGCGCAACGCGAGCAGCACCGCAGGCACGGCGTCGGCGCGCGCGACCTCGGTGGCCGGCAGCGCGTCGGCGTCCGGGACGCCCAGCAGCGTCGCGAACGCGCGCGCCTCGCCCGCGGGCGGCGCGACGCGCCACAGCCCGCGCAGCGCGGACGCGGCGCGCGCCGCCGTCTCCAGCGTCGTCGCGTCGGTGGCCATCGTGCCGAACGCGCGCCGCACGCCCGCGAGCCCGAGATGCGCCGCGCGTCGCCGCACCGCGGGCGGCAGCGAGGGCGCGACGTCGGCCAGCGCGTGCGCGACGTACGCCGCCGACGCGTCCGCGCCGCCACTGAGCGCGGCCAGCAGCGTGCGCGTGCGCGGCGGCGCGGCGGCGGCCGCGCTGGCGCCGAGTCGCGCGTCGAGCCAGGCCCAGTCGGCGTCGGGCGACGCCCACGCCACCACGCCGCCGACGTCGTCGTGCCACGCGGCGATCGCGGCCAGCACCGCGCGCAGCGGCGCGGCGTCGCCCTCCGACACGTGCGCCGTCGGCACGCGGCGCAGCACGGCCTGCAGCCGCGGCGTCCCCGCCGGCGGCGGCTCCAGCCGCGCCAGCTCGGCCAGCGCGCCCGCGACCGTGTGCGCGACCGCACTCTCGTCGTGCTGCGCGAGCAGCTCGGCGACGCCGGTGGCCAGCGCGTCCGGCGACAGCGCGAGCAGCGACGCCGCGGCCGCCGCCCGCTCGGCCGGCGCGTCGGAGGCGACCAGTCGCAGCGCGTCGGACGCGGCACCGCGCTGCACCGCGGCGTCGAGCGCGGCGAGACGGAGCAGGCGCTCCACCTCCGCGCCGAGCGCGCGTGCGTCGAACGGCGCGCCACCGGCCGCGGCGCGCGCGGCGACCTGCGCGTAGCGCGCGTGCGCGGCGTGCAGCAGCCCGGGCGCGGCATCGTCGCTCCCCTCGGGCGCCGGCGCGAGCGCGAGCAGCGCGTCGGCCAGCGCCAGCGCGCGCGGCGGCAGCTGCGACTCCTGCTCGGGCAGGCGCACGCTCCACGGCACCTCCGCCAGCACCGCGGTGAGGCGCGGCGCGACCGTGAGGCGCGGCGCGAGGCGCGGCGGCTGCACGGCGAGCGTCTGCAGCGTCAGCGCGCCGCGCAGCGGCACCGGCAGCAGCAGCACGAGCGCCTGCAGCAGCGGCAGCGCGGGCGCGTCGCCGGTCCACAGCACGCGGTCGCCCGCCAGCAGCGCGGCGAGCAGCGGCCGCAGCAGCGCGGCATCGGGACGCGCGCGCGCGGTGGCGATCAGGCGCGCCTCCGCGGCCTCGGTCATCGGGCGCAGCGCGGGCACGTCGAGCGCGCCCTCCGCCTCGGGGCGGCGACCGCGGCGCGCGCGCGGCAGGCAGCGGAACGGATCGTGGCGCAGCGCGGCCATCGCCGCGTCGTCCATCACGACGACGTCGGTCACCAGCACGCCGCGCCCGTGCGAGTCGCGGCGCGCGTCGGTGAACGCGCGCGCGCACAGCCAGCCGAGCGCGGGATCGTGCAGCACGGCGACGGCGTCGTCGACGTCGAAGGCGGGATTGCCGATCGCGACCGCGGTCGCCACCGCGTCGGCCTGCGCGGCGCCGAGCGTGGGCGTGTGCGCGACCAGGCCGTAGGCGTCGTCGACGAGGCCCCAGATGGCGCGCGCACGCGCGTGCACGACGGCCGCGGCCTCGTCACCGCTGTTGCCGTTCTCGGGCGGCTCGTACGACGGGTGGTGCGGATCGAGGCGCGTCGCCATGTCGCTCACCGCCCCGCGAACGCGCGCGACTGGTCCAGCAGCCACGCGATCGGATGCGCCGCCAGCTCGGGGCGCGGGTCGATCGCGCCACGCTCGCGCACGCCGGTCGCGCTCATCGGCAGCACCTCCCAGTTCGTGAGCCACTTCTCCAGCAGCTGCGCGCTGTCGCCGAACAGCTCGCGCAGGAGCTGCACGCGGTCGCCCTCGCGCAGCGCCGGATGCTCGTCGAGGTGGCTGAGGCAGATCGCGACCGGGATCGTCAGCCGGTTGTCGCCGGCCAGCACGTCGCGCGCGTCGCCCGCGAGCGTGCCCGCCGCGCGCGCGCGCTGCATCGCGAAGGTGAGCTTGCCGAGCGTCTTGAGGAAGAAGCGCTCGTAGAAGCGCTCGCGCCCTTCCGGCGGATCGAAGCCCGGATCGAGCACCAGCAGCAGCCCGCGCGCGCCGACCATCTGCTGCACGATCGCGTCGGGGATCTCGCCCGTGTACGTCTCGCCCGGCACGTCCCAGAATCGGAGCGTCGCCTCGGGGTGCGCGGCGGCCGGCTTGCGCGCGAACAGCCCCGCGCGCGCGGGCGGCAGCGAGTAGAGGCGGAACGACAGCGCCTGCGGCTCGGGGTGCAGCGACTTGGGGCTCGCGGCGCCCTCGCGCCAGCGCTCCACGCGCTCGACGACCCACTCGGCCGTCACGCCGTCGGCGGGGAGCACGCACCAGCGGCGCGCCTGCTCGTCGAGGCTCTCGTTGTAGTAGACGAGCGTCGCGAGGTAGGTCGACTTCCCGGAGCCCGGCGGCCCCCAGAGGACGATGCTGCTGTCGCTGTTCCGGTCGGTGGCCGACGCGTCGGCGTCGGAGAGGGCGCGATCGGCCATGGTGCTTCTCTGGTGCGGCTGTGCGGGAGACACCGGCGACGTCCGGCGGCGTGGGCCGTCGCGTGACACACCTACGGGGGCGTCGCGGGCATGGTGTCAAACCAACACGCCACGGCTCCGGGGCCCTCCGCGCCCGTCCGGCCCGGGCCGTGCGGGGGGGGCGAGCCGGCGCGACCCGCGCCTGGGTGCCGGCGACGACGCGACGGGCCCGTCCGCTCCATCCCCTCCGCATCCCGGGCCGCACGCGCGTCGCCGCGTGACGCATCGCACGAGGGGGACTCGCGGACGGCTCCGGCCGGCCCCACACTTCCCGCATCCGACCGCGGAGGCAAGGGACGTGTCGTTCGTTCTCGCCCTGCTCGCAGGGCTCGCCGTCTTCCTCGTGTGCACGTGGAGCGGGCAGACGCTGGCCCTCCACCACCAGGACAAGCACGAAGTCGCCGCGGTGATCGCCATCGGCGCGTGCGTCCTCGGCACCCTGGCCCTGAGCCGCAACCTGCTGGAGCTGGACGGGGCGGTCCCGATGCTCGCCCTCGCCATCGCGGCCGGCGGCGGGCTCTTCGTCGGCTACGACCGCGCGGACCGAACACGCTGACCGGGCGCGGCCGCGCCGTCCCGCGTCGCTCCCGCCTTCAGGGCCGGATCAGCCCCGCGTCAGCCCCGCGTCGACCACCAGACCAGCCCCGCGAGCACGGCCAGCACGGCCACAGTCGCGGGGAGCATGTACGGCCGGCGCGCGTCGCGCGCCGGGTCGGTCATGCCGCACCGGCAGGTGCGGGTGAACACCCACACGTGCCGCCCGCACAGCCGGCACGGCGCCGACGGCCAGCGGACGCCCGACGCCCCGCTCCCGGCCGCGCCGTCGGCCGGGCTCTCGGGCTGCGCGCGCAGGCCCGTGATGTTGGTGATGCGTTCGGGGCGGTCGAGGTCGGCCATCGGAAGGGCACCGCGCCGCGCGGAGACCGCGGCGTCGGCCATGGGACGGGGCGTGGGAACGGCGCCCGGAGCGCAGGAGATGCCCGGGCGTCCGTGACAGGACGCGCATACTGTGCTCGAGGGCACGCGGCACGGCCGCAGCCGCGGACGTCCACGCGCGACGGCCCGGCGATCGACGGGATCGCCGGGCCGCCATACCCCCCCTTCCGGCGCGCGTCAGCGCACGGAGTACACGTAGCTCTCCAGCTGCTGGATCGTGTCCTGCCGCTCGGCCACCGTGTAGGCCAGGACGTCGCCCGAGCTCACCAGCCCGGCGAGCCCCGTCGGACCCAGCACCGGCAGGTGGCGGATCCGGCGCTCCGTCATCGTCGCCTGACACTCCTCCAGCGCCGTCTCGGGCAGGACCGTCAGCACCGGCGCCGTCATCACGTCGCGCACGAGCGTCTGGGCGGGATCGAGGCGGACCGCCACCACGCGCCGCAGCACGTCGCGCTCGGTGAAGATGCCGGCGAGCCGCCCCTCGTCGTCCAGCACCACCACGCCGCCGATCCCACGCTCCACCATCAGCGTGCTGGCGTCGAGGACCGTGGTCGTGCCGGTGACGGTGACGAGCGCGCCCCCCTTGCGGGCGAGCAGATCGCGAACGCAGGCCATGGACGCATCCTCCGGGTCGGGGCGGGGACGGACGACGGCGATCCCGCCCCGCGGGGGATCGGCGCACGACGCAACGTGGACTCGGCACGAGCGATATGGTCGCGGCTGGCGAACATACGGCCGGGACGCGGGCCCGCCAGGCTCGGCGGGGCGGGCGGCCGGAACCCGCCCGCCGGGCGCACGTAGGGTGCTCGGGCCCGCCTGCCGCGAGTTCGGCACGCGAGTTGTCTGGGTCGAGCGGGGCGCCCTCGGCCCTGCGCCCGTCTCCAACCGATCGCCCCGTGATCCGTCGTCCACCCGACTCCCTGCGCATCGCGCTGGTGTGCGACTGGTACGCCCCGCGCGTCGGGGGCATCGAGACCCACGTGGGCGCGCTGGCGCAGCAGCTGGCCGCGGCCGGCCACGCCGTGGACGCGCTCACCGCCACGCCGCACGCCTGCCGCGGCGCGGGGGCGGCCGCCGCCGTGGGCGTCGTGCGGCTCGACGTGCCGCTCCTGCCCGGAGTCGAGGTCACGCCCGCGCTCGGGCGCGCCGCCCGCGCGCTGCGGGCGGCGCTGCGCGACGGCGCGTACGACCTCGTGCACTGCCACGTCAGCGTCTTCGCGCCGCTGGCCATGCTCGCCGCGCGCGAGGCCGGCGCGCTCGGCATCCCCTGCGTGGTGACGCATCACTCGGTCCTCGGCGGCGCCACGCGCGCGTTCGCCGCGGCCGACCGCGTGCTCGGCTGGTCGCGCTGGGGGGCGCTGCACACGGCCGTCAGCCCCCGCGTGGCGGCCGAGGTGCAGGCGGCGGCGCCGGCGCTCGACGTGCGCGTGCTGCCGAACGCCATCCACCCCGACCGCTGGCGCACGGTGCGCGGCCGCGGCCGCGTGGACGACGAGGTGCGCGTCGTCTCCGCGATGCGGCTGGCGCGCCGCAAGCGCCCGCTCGCCCTGATCGAGGCGGTGGCCGCGGTGGTCGCGGCGCTCCCGCCCGGGCGCCGGCTGCGCGTCCGCATCGCGGGCGACGGCCCGCAGCGCCCCGCGGTCGAGCGCGCGGTGCGGCGCGCCGGGCTGCAGGAGGTCGTGACGCTGGCGGGGTGGCAGTCGCCCGCGCGGCTGCGCGCGCTCTACGCCGACGCCGACGCGTTCGTCCTGCCGTCGCTGCTGGAGTCGTTCGGGCTGGCGGCGCTCGAGGCGCGCTGCGCGGGGCTGCCGGTGCTCGCGATGCGCGACGCGGGGCCGGCGGGCTTCGTGCGGCACGAGGTGGAGGGGCTGCTGGCCGCGGACGACGCGGACCTCGCCGCGCAGCTGCTGCGCCTGGTGACCGACGACCGGCTGCGCACCGCGATCGCCCGCCACAACCGCGCGACGCGCCCGGCGGAGACGTGGGACGCGGTGCTGGCGGAGCACGAGGCGGTGTACGCGGCGGCGTCCGCGGCGGTGCGTGCGGGGCTGGGTGCGCCGGTGCGCGCCCCGCTGCTTCGCGGTCCGTTTTCTGCCCTGCAGGCGGGCCCGGCGCGCGCTCGCGTGCGCCGCTGAGGCGGCCGACGCTCGACCATCCGGGCCGCGGACACCAAGGCCGCGCGGGCGCGGCAGGAGGACGGCACGATGCGCTGGACACCTGGATCCGACCGCGGGAACCTCGAGGATCGCCGCGGCCAGAGCATGGGCGCGGGCGGTGGCGGCGGCGCGCTCGTCGGCCTGCTGGCGTCGATCGTCGGCCGCAAGTTCGGCATCGTCGGCGTGCTGATCGTGCTCGTCGTGGGGGCGCTGTTCAGCGGCGGCATGTTCGGCGGCGGTGGCGGCAGCACCACGACGTCGGGCGGCGAGGTGGCGCGCGGCGCCAGCGCCCCGGTCCAGCAGTCGGCGGCCGAGGCGCAGCTGGTGGACTTCGTGACCTACGTGCTGAACGACGCGCAGGACAACTGGGAGGAGATCCTGCCGCGCGCCGCCGGCACGCCCTACCGCGATGCGCGCCTCGTCCTCTACCGCGACGCGGTGCAGACGGGCTGCGGCAACGCGCCGAGCGCGGTCGGGCCGTTCTACTGCCCGAACGACGAGCGCGTGTACATCGATCTGAGCTTCTACGAGGAGCTGCAGCGCAAGTACGGCGCGCCGGGCGACTTCGCGCAGGCGTACGTGCTCGCGCACGAGATCGGGCACCACGTGCAGCACGTCGTCGGCACGGACGCGCGCGTGCGCCAGCTGCAGCAGTCGCGGCCCGAGGCGGCGAACCCGCTGTCGGTGCGCATGGAGCTGCAGGCGGACTGCTACGCGGGCGTGTGGGCCTACTCGGTGAAGGGCGAGGGGAAGCTCGATCCGGGCGACGCCGAGGAGGCGCTGGCGGCGGCGAGCGCCGTCGGCGACGACCGGCTGCAGCAGCGCGCACGCGGGCAGGTGAACCCGGACTCGTTCACGCACGGCACCGCGCAGCAGCGCAGCCAGTGGTTCCAGCGCGGCTTCCAGAGCGGCGATCCGCGGAGCTGCGACACGTTCAGCGGCGGCGTCTGACCGGGCTGCGGGTCTGAGCGACGAGCTGCATTTGCAAGGATGAAGGTCTGAGAAGATCTGATAACGACGGATGGCTCCGTGTTGTGCGAGGAACCTCGTGCCACACGGAGCCATCAGACTTTCCATCAGATCGTTTCAGATCTCCATCCTTGCTGCCGTTGCCGTTGAAGTCCGGCGCGCTGGCCCCTTTGCCTTTTGGGAGGGATGCGGATGCTACGGATCTGAACGGATCATGCGGATCGCTCCTCCCGGTGGATAGGACGTCGCCGCCACCCGGCGCGATCCGGAGCATCCGTGTCATCCGGAGCATCCGTATCCTCCCCAAAGGCCACCAAGTCCCGGCGCGCCGATGCGTTCCGGGCTCGGGACCGGCAGTGTCTGTCGCTAGGTTGGAAAGCTCACCCGACTCTCCCGCCGTGCCCCGTCGCATCGTCTTCGCCGCCGCCGTCGCGGCCCTCGCCGCCGCCTGCGGCGATCCCACCGCGCCGCGCTGCAGCATCTCGCTCGACCGGCTGCCGTCGGACCTCGTCGTCGCGGGGACCAGCGTGCAGGCCGTCGCGCGCGCGAGCTGCGACCGCGGCCAGCCCACGCTGCGCTGGTCGATCAGCGACACGACCGTCGCCACCGTCGACGCGAACGGGAAGGTCACGGGCCGCACGCCCGGCGACGCGGTGCTGACGGCGGAGACGGTGGGCGGCGGCGCGGTGCGCGCGTCGACGCGGGTGCACGTCGAGCCGCCGTACGACGTCATCATCACGCCGCGCCGCTACGACCTGCTGCCGCGCTTCCGGCAGGCGTTCAACCTCTCCGTCGTCCCGACCGAGCTCACGCCGCCCGGCTTCCCGTCGACGGTCGACATCCGCTCCAGCGACTCGTGCGTCGCCATCGTGGACGCGCAGGGCTTCGTGAGCGCGGGGCGCGCGGGCACCGCGACGCTGTCGGTGCGGCTGACCGCCGCGCCGGGCGTGCGCGACTCGGTGCCCGTGGTCGTCGCGATCCCCACCAACGGCCGCACGTTCGTCGTCGGCTTCACCGACGCGGCCACCGGCGCCACCGTCGATCCGCGCGCGCTGCGCGGGCGCGTGACGGTGCTGGTGAACTTCCTCTATCCCAACACGGGCGGGCGCATCGAGATCCGTCTCGGCGGACGCGTCGCGCAGTCGCTGCTGCTCGCGCCGCCGCAGGTGCCGGGCGCCGTGGTCGCGCGGCTGCCGGTCACGATCGACGTCGACGCGCGCGACGCGACGACGGGCGCGCGGCGCTTCGCCGAGGGTGCGCAGACCCTCGAGGCGGCGCTCGTCGTCCCCGACCAGCCCGGGCTTCCCGGCTGCCCGGTGATCAACCTCGGCGACGTCGACGCGCAGCAGGTGACGCTGATCGCCAGCTGACGCGCGTCGACGTCGTTCACGCGCGGTTCACTTCCCGGCGCGGCGCAGCGCGACCGCGGTCGCCAGGTCCGTGTCGTTGTAGTAGACGCCGAAGCGCAGGCCGTGCAGCTGCTGGCGCGTGGCGCGCGCCACGTCCGCGTGCTGCTGCAGCGCGTGCGCCTCGGCCAGCAGCTCGCGCGCCAGCGGGCCGTCGTTCCGCGCCGCCTCGAGCGCCCGCTGCGCGTCCTCGCCCTTCTTCTCCAGCGTCGCCAGCGCGGCGCGCGCGAGGTGCGCGTCCGCGGGCAGCGTCGCGACGACGGCGCGCAGCGAGTCCGTCATCCCGGCGGTGAGCCACGCGAGCCCCGCCGTCCGCGCGACCTGCGCGCTGTCGGCCGGGCGGCGCAGCCGCCGCAGATGCTCGAGATGCTGGCTGACGCCCGCGCGGTCGTTCGACAGCGCGGCGAGCACCGCGAGGTTGCCGTGCGCCTCCGCCGCCGCCCCCATCTGCCGGCGCTGCTCCGCGAGCTGCGCGACGGCGCCGAGCTGACGGCCGGCCTCGCGCAGGTCGTTCGCGTAGACGCGGTTCTGCGCCAGGTACGTCATGTAGCGCAGGCTGTCCTCGATGCCCGCGGCGAGCCGCAGCGCGGTCGCGAGCCCCGCGCGCGCGTCGGCCGTCCGCCCGCGCAGCTGGTGCAGCTCGGCCATGCCGACGTAGGCCTCGGTGAAGCCCGAGTCCGCGCGCGCCGCGTCCGCGTAATAGCGCGCCGCCGAGTCGAGCCGGCCGGCCACCTGCAGCATCTCGGCGTAGCTGTCGAGCGGGTTCGGCTGCCCGGGCGCGAGCTCGACCTGCTTGCGCGCGGCCTCGAGCGCGGCCGTCGTGTCGCCCACGTTCAGCAGCGCGTACGCGAGGCCGTTGTACGGCGCGCCGAACGACGGGAAGCGCGTCGTCACGGCGCGGAACGCCTCGACGGTGGCCGCGGGCGCGCGCTGGCCGCTCGGGTTCTGCGCCGCGAGCATCGCGAACAGCGCATCGTCCGGGTAGAGGTCGGCCGCCGCGCGGAACAGCTTCGCCGACTCGTCGCGCCGCTCCGCGATCTGCTCGCGCAGCGCCGTCGCCAGCAGCAGCTCGCGCGTCGACGCGCGCGCGGCGTCGCTCATGCCGCGCGTGGCCTCGGCCATCCGCTGCGCGGAGTCGAGCCC
The DNA here is from genome assembly GCF_030159095.1 of Roseisolibacter agri. Taxonomy (NCBI): domain Bacteria; kingdom Pseudomonadati; phylum Gemmatimonadota; class Gemmatimonadia; order Gemmatimonadales; family Gemmatimonadaceae; genus Roseisolibacter; species Roseisolibacter agri. Next base: position 673,674 of record NZ_BRXS01000003.1, on the reverse strand, counting down.
CGGTGCGAACGCCGCGTGCAGCACGCGCGCGAGCCCGAACGACGAGTCGAGCGCGACGGCCTGGCGGAAGCGGCGCACCGCGCGGGCGATGTCGATGTACGCCAGGTCGTCGAGGCCGTCGGCGAGCGCCTGCCGCGCCTCCACCGACGTCGTGGTGTACGTCGGGCGCGCGCCGGCGGTGGGCACGACCGGCGTGGGCTGCTGCGCGGCGGCGGTGACGGCCAGCGTCGCGAGCAGGAGCACCGCGCCGGCGACCCGGGAGGCGGCGGACGGCCGCGTGGCCGTCGAGGGCTGAGAGCCAGGCATGGGCACCTCGCTTGAGCGGGTTCGCCCGTCCCGAGCGCAGCGCGACTGCTCCCTCACCGGCGGACACGAGCGTGCGCTCCGGACGGACGGTGAAGGTGCTCCAACCTTGGGCACGATGGTGCGCACGGCAATGGCGCCGTGCATCACGCGCGCCGTGTTACGTGTGCGTCATGCGCGTGTCACGTGCGCGTGCGCCCGCGCAGCTGGGCCAGCGAGAGCACGATCCACCCCGCGCCGACGAACGGCACGAGATACACGATGTGCCCCACGATGCCGAGCGCCAGCGCCTGGTCGCGCGGGACGCCGAGGGCGGTGTAGGCGAGCAGCGCCGCACCCTCGTACACGCCGAGGTTGCCCGGCGACGCGGGGACGGCGGAGGCGAGGTTCGTCGCGGCCAGCGCCAGCACCGCGCTCCCCGGCCGCGGCGCGAGCCCGAACGCGCGCTCCACCGCCGTCCAGCCGCCGGCCTCCATCACCTTCATCAACAGCCCGCTGGCGACGGCGAGCCCCAGCCGGCGCGGCGAGCGCAGCGCGTCCAGCGCGGCCGCCCACGACACGACGAACGCGCGCCCGCGCGCCCACGCCCCCTCGGCGCGGCGCTCGTTCGCCGGGTGCGGCGGCTCGTCCATCAGCCCGACGGCCAGCGACGGCGGGAGGGCGTCGTCCGCGCGCGGCGCGCGGCGGCGCGCGGCCCACGCGGCGGCGAACAGCCCGAGCGCGAGCAGCGCGAGCCCGACGCCGAGCAGCGCGACCGCGCGCCGCATCCAGGCGGGGAGCGGCGCGACCTGCGCGGCGACGGCGAGCGTCGCGAGCTTGGCCAGCGCCTCGATGAGGCTGTGCTGCGCGAGCACCGACAGCGCGGCCGCGGTGCCGGCGCCGCCGCGCTCCGCCAGGACCGCCACGCCGGTGGCCTGTCCCAGGAAGGCGGGGATCGTGTTCTGCGCCGTCGCGGTGATCGCCTGCACCTCGAAGATGCGGCCGAAGCGCGCGCGCACGCCGGCCGGCAGCAGGAGCCACGTCTGCCACGCCCACAGCGCGACGACGCTCGTGTGGCAGGCGACGGCCAGCGCGAGCCACGGCAGCCGCGCGCGCGACGCGGCGGCGAGCGTCTCGCGCCATCCCACCGCGCGCAGCGCCAGCGCCACCAGCACCGTCGCCAGCAGCCACGCCAGCAGCGCGAGCGCGCGCCGCGCGCCGGGCGAGAGGCGGCGTGCCCTGGGAGCGTCGAACGCCGACGCGCTCACGCCGCTGCCTCCGCTGCCTGGTGGCGCACCGCGGCGCCGGCCTCGCGCATCGTCACGAAGCGCGCGCCGCGCGCCGAGAGGAAGTCGAGCACCGCGCGCACGCGGCGCAGCGCCGTCTCGCCGGTAGCGAACCGGCAGTCGAGGCGCAGGTCGGTGTCGCGCCAGTCGACGAACTCCCACGGATGCACGAACAGCACGACCGGGCTCGCGAGCCGCGCCAGCCACGCCTCGCGCACCGCGCGCGGGAGCCGCAGCACCGACGACGTGGTGGACGCGGGGATGCGCGTCAGCCGCGTGGCCGCCGGCCGCCGCCGGTCGCGCCAGTAGGGGGCCTTGTACTTCGCGTGCGACGAGTCGAGCGCGTAGCCCGCCTCCTCGAGGAGCGGGAGGTAGGCGTCGGGGAAGACGAGGTTGGGCGCGCGGAAGCTGTCCACCGGCGCGAAGCGGCGCAGCACCGCGCTCGACGCGACGATCTCGTCGCGCGCCGCGTCGGGCGCGAGGTCGACGAATCGGCGGTGCGTGTGCCCGTGGCATCCCAGCTCGTGCCCCGCGTCCACGATCGCGCGGATCGCGTCGGGGTAGCGCGCCGCGACGTCCCCCGTGCTGAAGAACGTGCTCGGCGCGCCCGCCTCGCGCAGCATCGCGAGCAGCGGCGCGGTGCCCTCCTCGACGCCCCGGAAGGTGTCGGCGCGGTACGGCGGGCAGTCGGGTTCGTAGTCGACGGAGAAGCAGACGAGCATGTGGAGCGGTGAGCGTCGAGCGTCGAGCGGCGAGCGTCGAGGGCCGTCCGGGCGGCAGCGCACCTGCGGTGCACGACGTATCCTAGGCGGTTCCGGCAGCCGTCGCATCCGCCGACGCTCAACGCTCGACGCTCACCGCTCGACGCTCCGCATGCCCCCACGACTCCGCCCGCTCTCCTCGCGCGCACTCGCCGCCACCGCGGCCCTCACCCTCGCCGGGCCCGCCGCCGCGCAGCACGCGCTCGCTCCCGCGCCCGCCGCCGCCTACGATCCCGCCATCCCCACGCCGCGCGCGGTGCTCGGCTACGACGTCGGCGAGCGGTTCACGCCGCACCACCTGCTGATGCGCTACGTCGAGCGCGTGGCGCAGGCCAGCCCGCGCGTGAAGGTCGACACGCTCGGCCGGACGGCCGAGGGGCGCGAGGTGCCGCTGGTCGCGGTCACGAGCGCCGCCAACGCGCAGCGGCTGGCCGCCATCCGCGCCGACGCGCGCCGCCTGGCCGATCCCGCCACGCTCTCCGCCGACGAGCGCCGCGCGCTGGTCGCGCGCACGCCGGCCGTCGTCTGGCTCGGCTACTCGGTGCACGGCAACGAGGCCTCGGGCGTCGAGGCGGGCATCGCGATGCTCTACCAGCTGGCCGCCGGCCGCGACGCCGAGACGCAGGCGATCCTCGACAGCACGGTGGTGCTCATCGATCCCGCGCAGAACCCCGACGGCCACGAGCGCCACGCGCAGGACGTGATGCGCGGGCGTGGCGCGTTCGGCGTCACGGGCGTGCCGGGCGCGCTCGCGCAGCAGGGCAGCTGGCCGGGCGCGCGCGGGAGCCACTACTACTTCGACCTCAATCGCGACTGGTTCATCCAGTCGCACCCCGAGACGCGGGCGCGCATCGCCGGCTTCCTCGGGTGGATGCCGCACGTCGCGGTGGACCTGCACGAGATGGGGAGCAACAGCTCCTACTTCTTCGCGCCGCCGATGGAGCCGATGAACCAGAACGTCCCGGCGAGCGTGGTGAAGTGGTGGGACGTCTACGCCGCCGCCAACGGCGCCGCGTTCGACCGGCACGGGTGGGCGTACTTCCGGCGCGAGGGCTACGACGAGTTCTATCCCGGCTACGGCGTGTCGTGGCCGATCCTCACCGGCGCGACGGGGATGACGTTCGAGCAGGCGTCGAGCGGCGCCGGCGCGATCCGCCGCACCGACGGCACGGTGATGACGCTGCACGAGGCGGCGCGCCACCACTACACGGCCGCGTGGGCGACGACGCTCACGACGGCGCAGCGCCGCACCGAGCGGGTGGCGGACTACGCCGAGACGCGCGCGACGGCCCCGCGCGACGCGACGCGCGGCGGGATGCGCGCGGTGATCCTGGAGCGCGACGCCGACGGCCGTGCCGACTCGCTGGCGGCGCTGCTGGCGCGCAACGCGATCGTGCTGCGCCGCACGGCGGGCGCGCCGGCGCTCGCGGGCGCGACGGCGTACACGGGCAACGCGCCCGGCACGCCGCGCTTCGCGCGCGGCGCATGGATCGTCGATCTCGCGCAGCCGCAGGGCCGCCTCGCGCGCGCGCTGCTGGAGCCCGACGCGGTGCTCGACTCGACGTTCATTCGTGGAGAGCTCGAGCGACGCCGCAGCGGCCAGTCGTCGCGCTTCTACGACGTCACCGCGTGGACGCTGCCGTACGCGTGGCGCGTGCGCGCGTGGACGACGTCCGCCGCGGTCGCGGGCGCGGAGGTCGTGGCGCCGGAGACGCTCATGGGACCCGCGGTCGGTGCGGCACCGACCAGAGCCTCGTACGCGTACGCCGTCGCGCCGGGGAGCGAGGCGTCGCTGCGCTGGCTGGCCGGCGTGCTCGCCGACAGCGTGCGCGTGTGGCACGCGCCGCGGAGCTTCCGTGTGGGCAATGCCGACTTCCCGCGCGGCGCGTTCATCGTGCGCGTGGGCGCGAACGACTCCACCGTGCACACCAAGGTCGCGCGCCGCGCGGCGGAGAGCGGCGCTACGGTCGCCGCGCTCTCCACGGGGCTCGTGGACGCGGGCACGGACCTCGGCAGCGGCTCGGTGGTGCCCGTGCGCGCGCCGCGCATCGCGCTCCTGGGCGGCGCGCCGGTGAACGGCACGTCGTTCGGCTTCGCGTGGTTCGCGCTCGACCAGCGCGTCGCGTATCCGTCCACCGCGATCGGCGCCGACGCGCTCGCGGGCAGCGCGCTGTCGCAGTTCGACGTGCTCGTCGTGCCGTCGGTGCAGGCGGCGGCGCTCGACCGCCAGCTCGGCGACGGCGGGCGCGCACGGATCGCCGACTGGGTGCGCGGCGGCGGCACGCTGGTCACGCTCGGCACCGGGAGCGCGTGGCTCACCGGGCAGTCGTGGGCGCGGCTGAAGATGCGCCGCGACACCTCGCGCACGCCGGGCGCCGAGCCTGGCGCGCCGCTGCCGGTCGATGTTCCCGGCGCCGCGGTGCGCGTGCTCGGCGATCCGCTGTCGCCGCTGCTCGCCGGCGTCGACGAGCGCGAGCTGGCGGTGATGATGGACGCCGACGACGTCTTCCAGGCGCCGCGCGACCTGCGCCCGGGCGAGGTCGTGCTGCGCCACGCGCCCGTCGACCGGCTGCGGCTCGCCGGCTACCTCTGGCCCGAGATGCCCGCGCGCCTCGCGGGCTCGCCCTGGCTCTGGACCGAGCGGCTCGGCCAGGGCCGCCTGATCGCCTTCGCGGGCGACCCGAACTTCCGCGACCTCTGGCGCGGCCTCCTGCCGATCTTCGGCAACGCGCTCTTCCTCGGCAACACGTTCTGATGACCCAAGGATCTCTCCGCGCTCGGCGCCCGGCGCTCACCGTCCTCGCGACCACGGCGGCGCTCGCCGCATCGGCGCCCGCCCTCGCGAACGCACAGCACGCGCTCGCCCCGAACGATGGCGTCGCCTACGATCCCGCCGTCCCCACGCCGCAGTCCGTGCTCGGCTACCCGCTGGGCGAGCGGTTCACGCCGCACCACCTGCTCGCGCGCTACGTCGAGCGCGTCGCGCTCGCGGCACCGGGGCGCGTGCGCCTCGACACCGTCGGCCGCACGTTCGAGGGGCGCGAGGTGCTGCGCGTCGTCGTCGCGAGCGAGACGAACCGCCGCCGGCTGGACGAGATCCAGGCCGACGCGCGCCGCATGCAGGATCCGCGGCTGCTGAGCGCGGCCGACCGCGCGGCGCTGGAGAAGCGGCTGCCCGCGATCGTCTGGCTCGGCTTCACCGTGCACGGCAACGAGGCGTCGGGCGCCGAGGCGGGGATGGGCGTCCTGTATCGCCTCGCGGCGGGGCGCGACGCGGAGACGCGCGCAATCCTCGACAGCACCGTCGTGCTGCTCGACCCGCTGCAGAACCCGGACGGCCACGAGCGCCACGCGCAGGACGTGATGCGCAAGCGCTCCGCCTTCGGCGCGCCGGTCGATCCCGCCGCGACGATCCACAGCGGCTCGTGGCCCGGGCCGCGCGGGAGCCACTACTACTTCGATCTCAACCGCGACTGGTACACGCAGTCGCACCCCGAGACGCGGGCGCGCGTGGCGACGATGCTGGCGTGGATGCCGCACGTCGCCGCGGACCTGCACGAGATGGGCACCAACAGCACGTACTACTTCCCGCCGCCGGCGGATCCGGTGCACAAGATGATGCCGCCGCTCGCGGTGAACGGCTGGAACGCGTTCGCCGCCGGCAATGCCGCCGCCTTCGACGCGAAGGGGTGGGCGTACTTCCGCCGCGAGCGCTACGACGAGTTCTATCCGGGCTTCGGCGAGAGCTGGCCGCTGCTCGCGGGCGCGGTGGGCATGACGTACGAGCAGGCGTCGAGCGCGGGCGGCGCGATCCGCCGCACGGACGGCACGATCCTCACGCTGACCGATGCCGCCTCGCACCACTACGCGGCCGCGTGGGCGACGCTGAAGACGGCGGCCGCCACGCGCGCGGCGCGCGTGCACGACTTCGCGGAGTCGCGCCTGAGCGCGATCACCGACGCGGTGCGCGGCGGCGTGGGCACGGGGCTGACGACGATCCGCAGCGTCGTCATCCCGCGCGACCAGCAGGGGCGCGCCGACTCGCTGGCCGCGCAGCTGATGGCGAACGGCATCGAGGTGCGGCAGACGCGCGCCGCGACCACGCTCGCCGACGCGACGCCGCTGTGGAGCGGCGGCCCGGGCGCGGTGAGCGTGCCGGTGGGCGCGTACGTGGTGGACCTCGCGCAGCCGCAGGGCCGCATGGCGCGCGCGCTGCTGGAGCCGGAGGCGGTGCTCGACTCGTCGTTCGTGAAGGAGGAGTTCGAGAGCCGCCGCACGGGGCAGCTCGACCGGTTCTACGACGTGACCGCGTGGGCGCTGCCGTACACGTGGCGCGTGCGCGCGTGGGCGACGCGTGGCCCGGTCGCGTCGGAGGTCGTCACGGTCGCGCCGCGCTTCGCGGGCGAGGGCGCGCCGGCGCGCGGCAGCTACGGCTACGCCTTCGCGCCCGGCAGTGAGGCGTCGCTGCGCCTGCTCGGCGCGTTGCTCGCGGACAGCGTGCGCGTCTGGTTCGCGCCGAACGCGTTCAGCGTGGGCGGCGCGCGCTTCCCGCGCGGCGCCTTCCTGGTGCGCAGCGCCGCGAACGACAGCGGCGTGCACGCGAAGGTGGCGCGCCGCGCGCAGGAGGCCGGCGCGCAGGTCGCGCCCCTCTCCACCGGCCTGGTGACGACGGGCACGGACCTCGGTTCGGGCAGCGTGGTCCCGGTGCGCACGCCGCGCGTCGCGATGCTCGCGGGCGACGGCGTCGGCGGCCAGTCGTTCGGGTGGGCGTGGTACGCGTTCGACCAGCGTCTGCGCTACCCGACGACGCCGATCGACGGCGGCGCGGTGTCGGGCGGCGCGCTGTCGCGCTTCGACGTGCTGGTGGTGCCCTCGACGTCGGCGGGCGCGCTGGACCGCGTGCTGGGCGACGCGGGGCGCGAGCGGGTGCAGCAGTGGGTGCGCGCGGGCGGCGTGCTGATCACGCTCGACGAGGCGACGGCGTGGCTGGCGACGGAGCGCACGGGGCTCTCGCGGCTGCGCGCGCGTCGCGACAGCACGCGCGCCGACGGCGAGCCGGGCGCGCCGCTGCCGCCGCGCATCCCGGGCGCCGCGGTGCGCGTGCTCGGCGACTCGCTGTCGCCGCTGCTGGCCGGCGTGGAGGACCGCGAGTTCCCGGTGCTGGCCAACGGTGCGACGGTGTACACGGTGCCGCGCGACGTGCGACCGGGCGAGCTGGTGGCGCGCCACGCGCCGGCCGCGCGCGTGCGCATCGCGGGCTTCTTCTGGCCCGAGTCGGCCGCCCGCATCGGCGGCGCGCCGTGGCTGTGGACGGAGCGCGTGGGCCAGGGCCGCGTGATCGGCTTCGCCGGCGACCCGAACATGCGCGACCAGTGGCGCGGGCTGCTGCCGCTGTTCGGGAACGCGGTCTTCCTGGGATCGACGTTCTAGACCCCGATCTGCTCGGCTGCGTGCCGCGTGCGGCGTGGCCTGCACCGGCGCGCCGGACCCGAACGGCAACGGCAGCAAGGATGAGATCGGACCAGATCTGATGACGACGGATGGCTCCGTGTGGTGCGATCATCTTCGCACTCCATCGGAGCCATCGGTCGTTATCCGATCTTCTCGGACTTTCATCCTTGCTGCAGTCGTCGTTCGGGTCCCGCGCGCTGGACCGCTGTTCCTATTGGGGAGGACGCGGATGCTCCGGATCTGAGCGGATGCTCCGGATCGCGCCGCGTGGCGGCGACGTCCGGTGCCCCGAGCGGAGCGATCCGTTCGATCCGTTCCGATCCGAAGGCTCCGCACCCCCCCCCAACAGGCCCCATCTCCGCGGCGCGACGACGCGTCCCGAGCGGCCGTGCACGCAGCGCGTTGCACGCCGCCTTAGCTTTGTCCCATGGCCGATCCGACCCCCGACGTCTTCGCCCTCCGCGTCGCCACGCCCGACGACGCGCTGCTGGTCGCGCGCCACCGGGCGTGCATGTGGCGCGACATGGGGCGCCTGCAGGCCGACACCTTCGACGCGATGGTCCAGGCGACCGCGCCCGCGCTGGCGCGGCTGATGCGCGAGGACCGCTACCACGGCTGGCTGCTCGCGTACGCCGACCGGCCGCACGTCGTCGTCGCGGGCGCGGGCGTCGTCCTGCGCGAGCAGCTCCCGTTTCCCGTCGACGGCGGCCGCGCGATCCGCCACGGCGAGCAGGGGCTCGTCATCAACGTCTACACCGAGCCGGCCTACCGCCGGCGCGGCCTGGCCGAGCGGGTGATGCGCGCGCTGCTGGCGTGGGCGGAGACGCGCGGGCTGTCGAGCGTCATCCTGCACGCCTCCGACGAGGGCCGGCCGCTCTACGAGCGCCTCGGCTTCGTCGGCACCAACGAGATGCGCTGGGCGGGAACGCCGGTGCGCTGACCCACTTCCCGCTGCTCCGCATCGTCGTGCGTCGTCCTCGCTTCATCGCCCTCTCCTCCGCCGCGCTCGTCCTCGCCGGCTGTCAGCTCCTCCCCGCGCGTACGCCCGCGGCACCCGTGTACGGCGGCCCCGACGTGCCGCCCGCGCTGGCGGCGATCGACACCGCGACGCTGCGGCGCGACCTGTTCACGCTCGCGGGCGACTCGATGCGCGGGCGCGAGGCGGGCACGCTGGACGAGATGCGCGCCGCCGCGTGGGTCGCCGACCGCGCGCGCGAGATCGGCCTCCGTCCCGCCGGCGACGACGGCACGTACTTCCAGTTCTTCCCCATGCGCCGGCTGCGCACCGCCGACGGCGCGCGCGTGGTGCTCGACGGCACGCCGCTGGAGGCGTGGGACGAGGCGGCGATCGTCGCGCCGGTGGACGCGGCGCTGAGCCAGGTGCCGATGATCTGGATCGGCACCGCGAGCGGCGACTCGCTGCGGAGGCTCGACCTGCGCGGGATGGCCGTCGCCGCGCGGCTGGTCGCGCCGGCGCGCCCGCCGGTGTCGTGGATCTCGCTGCGCGCGTGGCGCTACGCGCGCGCGGCGCTGAACGAGCGCATCGCGACGCTCGCGGACGCGGGCGCGTCGGCGGTGGTGCTGGTGGCCGACGACTCCACCGACGGCGCGTTCGCGTCGATGCTGCCGCAGCTGCGGCGCGGCACCTACAACGTCGACTCGGCCGGCACGGCGCGACCGACGGCGCGCATCCCCGCGGTGTGGGTGCGCGCCTCGCAGCTCGCGCGCGTGCGCACGGCGCGGCGGCTGACGCTCAACCTGCGCGCGGAGAGCTTCGTCTACCCGAGCGTCAACGTCGTCGCGGTGGCGCCGGGGCGCGACTCGGTGGCGCGCACGGAGCACGTGCTGTTCAGCGGCCACCACGACCACGACGGCGTGCGGCAGCCGGTGGAGGGCGACTCGATCTGGAACGGCGCCGACGACAACGCGTCGGTGAGCGTCGGCATGCTCGCCATCGCCCGCGCCTGGACGCGCGCGCCGGGCCGTCGCTCGGCCCTCTTCGTCTGGCACGGGGCCGAGGAGCGCGGGCTGCTGGGATCGCGCTGGTACGCGTGGAAGCCCACGGTGCCGCGCGCGTCGATCGTCGCGGTGCTCAACGCCGACATGATCGGCCGCAACCACCCCGACAGCGCGGCGCTGCTCGGCTCCCAGCCGCCGCACCGCAACTCGAACGCGCTGGTGGACGCCGCGCTCTCGGCCAACCGGCGCGTCGCGGGCTTCGCGATCGACTCGAGCTGGGACCGCGCGTCGCACCCGGAAGGGTGGTACTTCCGCAGCGACCACGTGCCGTACGCGCGCGCGGGGATCCCGTCGATCTTCTTCACGACGCTGCTCCACGCCGACTACCACACGCCGCGCGACGCGCCCGAGCGGATCGACGTCGCGAAGCTCGCGCGCGTGGCGAAGTGGATGTACGCGACCGGATGGGCCGTGTCCGAGACCGCCGCGCGGCCGGGCGTCGTGCCGGGCTTCCGATTGGAGCGGTAGGGCCGCGGAACGACGAAACGCACTTGCAAGGATAAGATCTGAGAAGGTCTGATGACGACGGATGGCTCCGCGTGGCGGCGAGGAACCTCGCACTCCATCGGAGCCATCGGTCGTTATCCGATCTTCTCGGACTTTCATCCTTGCTGCCGTTGCACTTCGGGTCCGGCGCGCTGGAACCCTTTGCCTTTGGAGAGGATACGGATGCTCCGGATGGAGGCGGATGCTGCGGATCGCGCCGCGTGGCGGCGACGTCCGGTGCCCCGAGCGGAGCGATCCGTTCGATCCGTTCCGATCCGAAGGGTCCGCATCCCCCCAACAGGCCCCATCTCCGCGGCGCGACGACGCGTCCCGAGGTCGCGGCCGCAGCCCGCCGCCGCCCTCAGCTCGCGCCCTTCTCCCGGTTCATCGCCTCCGCGCGCACGCGGTTCATGATGAGCGCGAGCTCCGACTCATACTGCTGGCGCTCGTCCGGCGTCCAGAGGTCGCGGTTGGCGGCGGTGCGGATCGAGGCGAGCATCTCGTCCACCAGCTCGCGCAGGGCCGCGTTGCGGCGGCGCTCGGGGCTGGCGGCGGCGACGGCGGGGTCGGGCCGGGGGTCGGGGCGGTCGGACATGGCTCCGGGGCCACGGGTGGAGCGGCGGGAGGCCGAGGTGGGAGGCCGCGGCGGGACGCGAAAGTAACGCGCGCGCACGCGGGCGACAGGAGGGGCGCCGCGCCGGATGACGCGCCGGACATCCTGAGGAAGGGACCCAAGTCACGGTCCCACGAACGGATGGCTCAAGTGGGCCCGTGGTGGCGACGACACTTGTACACGCCCGGAACCCACCGGTCCGCTCTTCTCCATGCGCACGAAGATCCCACCCGCCCTCCGCGTCTACGCCGCGCTCGCCCGCCGCCGCTGGCCCCTGTCCTACCGGGGCAAGCTGCTGGCGGCCCTCGTCGGCGCGGGCTGTCTGCCGCTCATCGTCGTCGGCGCGCTCGTCGCGTTCGGCGCCGAGGAGGGCCGCGTGCAGGCGTGGGCGGTCATCGCGGCGGCCGTCGTCGGTGTCGCCGTCGGCGTGACCACGGCCGCGATCACCGTCGGGCAGCTGCTGGCGCCCGTCGCGATCACCGCGACCGCGCTCCGCCACTACCTCACGAAGTACACGAAGCCCCAGCTCCCCACGCACTTCGTGGACGAGGCGGGGATGCTGATGGCCGACGCGCAGCACGCCATCGACCGGCTCGACGAGATCGTCGTCCACGTGGCGACCTACGACCGGCTGACGGGGCTCCCGAACCGCATCCTCTTCCGCGACCAGGTGCGCCACGCGGTGGCGCAGGCGCGGCGCGACGGGCGGCCGATCGCGATCTGCATGCTCGACGTCGACGGGTTCACCAACGTGAACCTCTCGATGGGCCACCACGCCGGCGACTCGCTGCTGACGGCGGTCGCGCAGCGGCTGCAGACGGCGATGCGCGAGACCGACATCCTCGCCCGCATGGACGGCGACGAGTTCGCGATCCTCTGCGCCGGCCCCGTGACGGTCGAGGGGCTCGACATGCTCGCCCGCCGCCTGCTCGAGGCGATGGCTCGCCCCTTCGAGGTCTCCGGGCGCCGCGAGGTCACCCTCGGCGCCAGCATCGGGATCACCATCTTCCCGACCGACGACGGCGACATCGAGCAGCTGATCGGCAACGCCACGACCGCGCAGTGCGCCGTGCAGGCGGCCGGCGGCAACGGCTACCGCTTCTTCTCGACGGAGCTGAACGCGCGCCTGCACTACCGCGTGTCCACCGAGGCGGACCTGCGCCACGCGCTCGACCGCGACCAGCTGATGCTGTACTACCAGCCGAAGGTGGACGTCGCGACCGGCCGCGTGCGCGGCTTCGAGGCGCTGCTGCGCTGGCAGCACCCGACGCGCGGGCTGGTCTCGCCGGTCGACTTCATCCCGATCGCCGAGGAGACGGGGCTCATCGTCCCGATCGGCGAGTGGGTGCTGCGGCGCGCCTGCTCGCAGATCGCCGAGTGGCGCGACGCGGGGCTGCCGGTGGTGACGACGTCGGTGAACCTCTCCGCGCGCCAGTTCAAGCACGCCGACCTGGTGACGGTCGTGCGGCAGGTGCTCGAGGAGACCGGGATCGACCCCGCGCTGCTGGAGCTCGAGGTCACGGAGTCGCTCCTCATGGAGGACACGGGCCGCACGGTCTCCACGCTGCAGGCGCTGCGCGGGCACGGCGTCACGATCTCGCTCGACGACTTCGGCACGGGCTACTCGTCGCTGGGCTACCTGACGCGCTTCCCGATCGACGCGATCAAGCTGGACAAGAGCTTCGTCTGCGACGTCGTCACCGACCGCCAGAACGGCGCGATCACGACCGCGATCATCGACCTCGGCCACTCGCTGGGCCTGAGCGTCGTGGCCGAGGGGGTGGAGACGCGCGAGCAGTTCGAGTACCTGGCGCAACGCCGGTGCGACGTGGTGCAGGGCTTCCTGTTCGGCCGGCCGGTGCCGGCGGCCGCGGTGCCCGAGGTCTTCGCGGAGCTCGGCGTCGTGGGCTACGGCGACACGCCGCCCGAGCTGGCGGTGCCGGCGGCCGTGTTCTCGTCGCGCGGCGGCGCGCGCGTGGCCTGACGCGCGATGAGAAGGACGAGCGCCCGGCGGCCCACTGGCCGCCGGGCGCTTCGTGGATGTGCCGATGCTGGCGTGATCAGCGCGTCGCCGGCGCCCCCTGCAGCGCCGCCGCCGCAAGGCGGAAGTAGGCGCGCACCTGCTCGCCCTGCGGGCTCAGGGCACGCCCCGCCTGCACCCGCGACGCCGCCGCGGTCAGCTCCGCGCGCGCCTCGCCGCCGCGCAGGTCGCCGATCACCCGCGCCGCGTCCATGAACGCCGCGTGGGCATACTCGGCGTGCTGGTCGTCGTCGGGGCTGGCCTGCAGCAGGTCGGCCTGCCGGCGGACGCGCGCGACCGCCGCCGCGTGCTCGCCCCCGCGCCCGCTGGAGGCTGCACCGAGGGCGTCCGCGAGGAGGCGGAGGCCCTGGGCGGTGTAGGGGTGGTTGGCCTCGGACTCCTGCGGGAGCGCCTGGTTGCCGCCCTGGTTGGCCCACGTCACGAGCTGCCGGACGGCGCCCGCGCCCACGCTGTCGGGGTGCGCGGCGCTGACCGCGACGCCATCGGTCCGGCCGCCGACCCCCGCGTCGCCCACGACCTCGCCGCCGGCGGTGGTCGTCGTGGTCGGGGTGTTGACGGGATCCATCGCCGCCACTTCCGGCTCAGCATTGCGCCCGAGGCGCGTCAGTCCCCAGCCGATGACCAGCAGCAGCACCGCGAGCGCCGCCCAGAAGGCGCCGCCGCGCCGGCGGCGGTGCACGACGGCGGGGGCCGTGGCGAGGGGCGCGCCCGTGCGCGGATCGTAGCCGGGGCCGCTCTGGTAGGGAGGGATCGGCTCGGGTCGGTCGCGATCGTCGGGGTAACGGTCGTCGTAGGCTGCCATGGGATCGTCGCTCCGTTTGGGGCGCGCCGCGCGCGCCGGGAGGGCGGGGGAGGGCAACAGGTGCACCGGCGGGGCGGCAGGCGGTCGAACGGTCGGGCCGCTGGCCGCGTGGCTGCTCTCGCGTCATGCTTCGCGCGTGACCGCGCCCGACGCCCCCGATCCCACCTTCGTCGCCCGGCTGGCCGGGGCGCGCACGGCCTATCGGCTGCCGGCGCGGCTCCGCGCGCGGAGCGAGCAGGTCGCGCGGGAGCTGCTGGCGGTGCTCTTCCCGGCGCTGGCCCCGGAGGCGCCGGCGTGCGAGCGGCAGGACGTGGCGGCGGAGCTCGTGGCGGTGCGCGCGTCGCTCTCGGCGCTGCTGGCGGCGGTCGTCCCCGAGCCGGACGCGGTGGCCGACCGGGTGATGGCCGCGCTCCCCGCGGTCTACGACGCGCTGCTCGAGGACGCGCGGGCGACGCACGACGGCGACCCCGCGGCGCACAGCGTGGACGAGGTGATCGCGGCCTACCCGGGGTTCTACGCCACCGCGTGCCACCGGCTGGCGCACCTGCTCCACCGCTGCGACGTGCCGCTGCTGCCGCGGCTCGTGTCGGAGTTCGCGCACCGCGAGACGGGGATCGACATCCACCCTGGCGCCACCATCGGGCGGGCATTCGCCATCGATCACGGCACCGGCGTGGTGATCGGCGAGACGGCCGTGTTGGGCGACCGCGTGCGGCTGTACCAGGGCGTGACGCTCGGCGCGGCGGCGGTGGCGAAGGCGCTGGCCCGCACGCGCCGCCACCCGACGCTCGAGGACGACGTCGTGGTCTACGCCAACGCGACGATCCTGGGCGGCGAGACGGTGGTGGGCGCGGGGAGCGTGGTCGGCGGCAACGTCTGGCTGACGCACTCGGTGCCGCCGGGGAGCGTCGTGACGCACGCGTCGCAGGTGTCGCGGAAATCGGCCACCTGGGATGGAGTGGAGGACTTCGCCATCTGAGGGCTGCTGCGTGCTGCGTGCTGCGTGCTGCATGCTGCGTGTGAGCCGTTGAGGTGTCATCCCGAGCGCCGCGAGGGATCCGCTCTCCGCGGCGAGGAGCATCCCACGCGTGACGCATGCTAGGTCCCTCGCTGCGCTCGGGACGCCCCTCACGCAGCACGAAGCACGCTGCACGCAGCAGCTTTTTGCCTCAGCTGCCGACACTCCCGAGGGTCCCCGCCGTTCCCGCCTCACTCCCTCCGCACGCCCGTTCCGATGGCCCACCGTACCGGACCGCGCCTCCGCGCGCTCGCCGCGGCTGTCGCCCTGCCGCTCGCCGCCGATGCTCTGGCCGCGCATGCCCTCGGCGCGCAGACGCTGAACATCGTCGCCCAGCCGGCCACCGCCACGATCTTCCGGCTCAAGCAGCAGGACAACTCGCTCGTGCCCCTCGGCACCGGCACGGCGCGGCTGAAGCTGGAGAAGAACGATCCGAACACGATCGTCGTGCGGCAGGACGGCTTCCGCGAGGTGCGGCGCAGCTTCCCCAAGGACGACAAGTACAAGGACAAGGAGTACACGATCTTCCTCGGCAAGCGCGTGGTGCAGGTGACCGCGCTGCCGTACGACGCCAACATCCTCGTCAACGGCGAGGCGCGCGGGCAGCGCGCCGTCGAGCTGGAGGTCGAGGAGGGGCAGGCGACGACGCTGGAGGTCAAGCGCCGCGGCTTCGCCACCGCGAAGCGCGTCTACCGCTGGGACAAGGGCGGCGACATGCCGCCGGCGCAGGACCGCTTCGAGCTCGTCGACCGCGTCGTCAACGTCTCCGCCGCGCCGTCGGGCGTGGAGCTGTTCGCCGACGACGCGAAGATCGGTGACGGCGACGCGGAGCTGGTCGTGAAGCGCGGCACGTGCGCGACGCTGAAGGCGCAGAAGGCCGGCTGGATCCCGGTCGAGCGCAGCTTCTGCAACAAGGACGGCCTTCCCGAGCCGCCGATCGCCGACCGCGTGTCGCTCGCCGGCCGCGTGGTCAACGTCAGCGGGCCGCAGGGCGCGCGCATCTTCGTGAACCAGAAGCAGGCGGGCGTCGGCAGCTATCCCGTGCGCGTGGCCGAGGGGGCGTGCGCGACGGTGCGCGTGGAGCAGACCGGCTTCCTGCCGTACGAGCGCGAGTTCTGCGTGCAGGACAACGCGCCGCCCCCGCCGATGGAGGAGGTGGTGACGCTGCGCGCCGACGACTCGTTCGCCGCGTCCGTGGCCAGCGACCAGGCCAACGTCAACGTCAGCATCGAGGTCGGGAAGGCGAAGGCCGAGCAGCAGGCGTGGAAGCTCCTGTCGTCGATCGTGCTGAGCCACTTCGACGTGCTGGAGAACTCCGACAGCGAGACCGGCTACCTGCGCACGGCGTGGCAGCTCAAGACCTACGGCGACGACAACGACGTCGTGATCCGCACGCGCGTGATCGTGAAGCGCGCCGGCGACTCGCCGCTGCGCTACACCGTGAAGATCGTGAGCGAGCGCAACAAGGTGCGCGGCGTGTCGGTGAAGGAGGACGAGAACTTCGTCCCGT
Organism: Roseisolibacter agri; assembly: GCF_030159095.1. Lineage (NCBI taxonomy): Bacteria > Pseudomonadati > Gemmatimonadota > Gemmatimonadia > Gemmatimonadales > Gemmatimonadaceae > Roseisolibacter > Roseisolibacter agri. Next base: position 657,405 of record NZ_BRXS01000003.1, on the reverse strand, counting down.
GGGACCGGCTGCTCAACACGTACAAGGACCTGATCTCGGAGATGCAGAGCCGGCTGAACTGACCTCGGCGGCCTCGCGGCACCGCGAACTGCTTCGACAGGATGACAGGATGACCAGGAGGCTCCGCGGTGCGCGACGTCCCATGCGCTCAGCGGAGCCTCCTGGTCATCCTGTCATCCTGTCCAATGCCCTTCGCTGTTTCTGGGTCCAGCGCGCCGGCCCCCTCTGCCTTTGGGAGGGATGCGGATGCTGCGGATGATCCGAACGATCCGTTCCGATCCGGAGCATCCGCATCCTCACCAACGGCGAACAGCCCGGGCGCGACGATGCGTGCCGAGGGCACGGCGCAGGATCCCGCAACCCGCAGCCCACGGTCCGCACGGTCAGATGGTGGTGAGGCCCCGGGCGCGGTCGAGCAGCGCCCGCAGCGCGGCCAGCGCGGCGTCGCCGTCCGCGCCGTCCCGCGCTCCGGCGAACTCCAGCGGCACGAGCGCCCGCTCGGCCGGTGCCAGCGGAAGCTGGCGGTCGCGCCGCTCGAGGGCCGCCAGCAGCGCCAGCAGCGCCGCGCGCAGCACCGCGCGGTAGCCGGGCGGCGCGGCGACCAGGGGCAGCAGGCGGGTGATCGCGTCGTCGAGCGCGGCGCAGAGGGCGTCGCGCGGGTCGTCGGGGGCAGAGCGTCGGGCGGCGGAGCTCGCGGACATGGGGGGCGTGGACTGGGTCGGGCGGTCGCGACCGCCGGCAGGCTCCCGTACACGTCATAAAGCAGGAAAACCGGGCATTTCGGCGCACGCGGACGCGCACGATTGCTGCGCTGACGCCGGCTCCCCATGCCGCCCCCGAACGCTCCCCAGCTCCCTGCGCCCCGCTCCTTCCGCGAGCGCGTCGGCGCGCTCCGCAACCTGCCGCCGTTCCTCGCGCTGGTCTGGCAGACCAGCCCGCGCCTCACGGTCGCGACGCTGGCGCTCCGCCTCGCGCGCGCGCTGCTCCCGGTCGCGACGCTCTACGTCGGGAAGCTGATCATCGACGAGGTGCTGCTGCAGGCGCGCACGCCCGGCGCGCCCGCCACGCTCGGCGGGTGGCTCGCGAGCGGACGCATCGACCGGCTCCTCTGGCTGCTGGCGGCGGAGTTCGGGCTCGCGGTGCTCTCCGACGTCCTCGGACGCGTGGTGTCGCTCGTCGACTCGCTGATGGCGGAGCGCTTCTCGACGACGACGAGCATCCGGCTGATGGAGCACGCGGCGACGCTCGACCTCGAGGACTTCGAGGACAGCGAGCTGCAGGACCGGCTGGAGCGCGCGCGGCGGCAGGCGTCGGGGCGCATGTCGCTCATGAGCCAGCTCTTCGGCCAGGCGCAGGACGTCATCACGATCGCGAGCTTCGCGGTCGGGCTCATGGCCTACGCGCCGTGGCTCATCGCGCTGCTGCTGGTGGCGCTCGTGCCGGCGTTCCTGGGCGAGGCGCACTTCAACGCGCGCAGCTACGCGCTGCTGTGGGCGCGCACGCCGGAGCAGCGGGAGCTCGACTACGTGCGGCAGACGGGCGCCAGCGTCGAGACGGCGAAGGAGGTGAAGATCTTCGGCCTCCACGCCTTCCTCATCGACCGCTACCGCGTGCTGGCGGCGGGCTTCTACGAGGCGAACCGCCGCCTCGCCACGCGCCGCGCCGCGTGGGGCGGCGCGCTCACCGCGCTCGGCACCGCGGGCTACTACGTGGCGTACGGCTTCCTCGCGTGGCGCACGCTCGCGGGCCACTTCTCGATCGGCGACCTGACCTTCCTCGCGGGCTCGTTCCGCCGCCTGCGCACGCTGCTCGAGGGATTGCTGAGCGGCTTCTCGTCGATGGCCGGCCAGGCGCTCTACCTCGACGACCTGTTCTCGTTCTTCACGATCGCGCCCGAGATCCACTCGCCGCCGAACCCGCGCCCGTTCCCGACGCCCATCCGCGAGGGCTTCGTGTTCGAGGACGTGGGCTTCATCTACCCGGGCGCGGAGCGGTGGGCGGTGCGGCACCTGAACTTCACGCTGCGCGCCGACGAGGTGCTCGCGCTGGTGGGCGAGAACGGCGCCGGCAAGACGACGCTCGTGAAGCTGCTGGCGCGCCTCTACGATCCCGACGAGGGGCGCATCCTGCTCGACGGCCACGACCTGCGCGAGTACGACCTCGACGAGCTGCGCGCGAATGTCGGCGTGATCTTCCAGGACTTCGTGCGCTACCACCTCACCGCGGCCGACAACATCGCCGTCGGGCGCATCGAGGCGCGGCACGACCGCGCGCGCGTCCAGGACGCGGCCGAGCGGAGCCTCGCGGACGAGGTGATCCGCCGGCTGCCGGAGGGCTACGACCAGATCATCGGCAAGCGCTTCCGCAGCGGCGTCGAGCTGTCGGGCGGCGAGTGGCAGAAGGTGGCGATCGCGCGCGCCTACATGCGCGACGCGCAGCTGCTGATCCTCGACGAGCCGACGGCGGCGCTCGACGCGCGCGCGGAGTTCGAGGTGTTCGAGCGCTTCAAGGAGCTGAGCGCGGGCAAGACCGCGGTGCTGATCTCGCACCGCTTCTCGAGCGTGCGGATGGCGGACCGGATCCTCGTGCTCGCGGACGGGACCGTCGAGGCGATGGGCACGCACGAGGAGCTCTTGCAGCAGCGGGGGCGGTACGCGGAGCTGTTCGAGCTGCAAGCCGCCGGATACCGATGACAGATTGCGGAGGACGGTGAGGCGGAGGACGGTGAAGCGGAAGACGATGGAGCGTGAGACGGTGGGGCGGACCCTTCAGGCTTGAAGCTGCAAGCTCGGAGGTCCGCCTTTTCGTTTCACGCCCTTCCGTCCTCCGCCTCACCGTCCTCCGCCGTTTCGTCCTCCGCCCTCTGGCGCCCCGTCGTATGCTTGTGCATCGCCCGTCGGCCTCCGTCCACGCTCCTCCGGCCCGCCCCATGCGCCACGACTCCATCCTCTCCGTCATCGGCGACACGCCGCACGTCCGCCTGCAGCGCCTCTTCCCCGACCGCGAGGTGTGGATGAAGCTCGAGCGCCAGAACCCCGGCGGGTCGATCAAGGACCGCATCGGGCTGGCGATGATCGAGGACGCCGAGCGGCGCGGCGTGCTGACGAAGGGGATGGTGATCGTCGAGCCGACGTCGGGGAACACCGGCATCGGGCTCGCGATCGTCGCCGCGGTGAAGGGCTACCGCCTGATCCTCGTCATGCCCGACTCGATGTCCGTCGAGCGGCGGCGCATCATGGTCGCCTACGGCGCGGAGCTGGAGCTGACGCCGCGCGAGCTGGGGATGAAGGGCTCCATCGCGCGCGCGCAGGAGATCGTCGCGGCGCACGGCGGCGAGGGGAAGGCGTGGATGCCGATGCAGTTCGACAACCCCGCCAACATCGAGGTGCACGCGCGCACCACCGCGCCCGAGATCCTGCGCGACTTCCCCGAGGGCCTCGACGCGATCATCACCGGCGTCGGCACGGGCGGCCACATCACCGCGTGCGCGGAGGAGCTGAAGAAGACGTGGCCGTCGCTGCGCGTGCTCGCCGTCGAGCCGGCGAAGAGCCCCGTCATCAGCGGCGGCACGCACACGCCGCACAAGATCCAGGGGATCGGCGCGGGCTTCATCCCGTCGAACCTCCACGTCGCGGCGCTCGACGGCACCGTGCAGGTCACCGAGGAAGACGCGTTCGCGATGGCGCAGCGCGCCGCGCGCGAGGAGGGGATCTTCATCGGCATCTCGTCGGGCGCCGCGCTGTCGGCCGTCGCGCAGACGCTGCCGTCGCTGGAGGCCGACGCGCGCGTGCTGACCTTCTGCTACGACACGGGCGAGCGCTACCTCTCGATCGAGGGGCTCTTCCCGTCGTCCTGACGCGGCTCGAAACGCGTCTCGCCCTTCGCGTCCTTGGAGGCGTCCTTCCACTTCACGCGCTCCAGCGCCGCGGGGAACGCCTTCGACAGCGCCTCGACGAGCGACGCGGCCACCGCGGCCGCGTCGTCGCCGGGACGCACCGCGGCGGTGACGCGCACCGAGCGCGGGTAGCCGCGCTCCATGTCGTGGATCAGCAGCACGACCTGCGCGATCGAGTCGCGGCGCATCACGACCGAGCCGCTGACGACGGCGCCCGCGTGCGTCGCGACGCCGGCGGCCTGCAGCGGCATCCCCGTGCGCGCCGCCTCCCGCGTGGCGGCGGCATCGGGCAGGTCGTAGCCCGGCATCGACGCCACCATCTTGCGCAGCCCCTCGCTCGCCGCGAGCACCGCGGGGCGCAGGTCGGGGCGCGCGGTGCCGTCGCTCAGGTCCAGCACCGTCACGCGCCGCACGCCGGGGCGCGGACGCGGCGTGCGCCCGGCCAGCCGCGCGACGTTCGGGTCGGCGGCCAGCGCCGCCGCCGCCGCGGCGGCCGCGGCCTCGCCCACCGCCGGCATCGGCGGCACGACGAACACGCGCGGCGCCGCGTTGGTCCCCGCCGCACCGGCCGCGCCCGTGGCGCCCGTGGCGCCCGTCGGCGGCAGCGGCATGCGCTGCCCGACGACGTTGCCCGCATGCGTCATCGCGCGCGCGACCTCCGGGCCGAACTGCCGGTCCATCGCGCCGAACTGCTTCTCCACCGACGCGCGCACCGAGTCGCCGTAGCGCTTCCACGCCTCCGCGCGCATCGCCTCCCGCTCCGCGGGCGCCATCGGCTTCTCCTCCGCCCGGCGGCGCGCGGTCGCCTCCGCGGCCAGCCGGCGCTCCACGGCGGCGGCGATGGCCAGCGAGTCCTCGCGCGTCAGGCGCGCGGGGCGCGGCGGCGCGGGCACGGCCGCTGGGGGCGTGGGGACGACCGCCGCCGGCGTGGGCGGACCGGCCGCGGGGAGCGTGGCCGCCACGGGCGCCGCCGGCGGCACCGGCACCGGCTCGCCGAGCCGCGCGCGCGAGAAGGCGACGCCGGCGAGGAGCGCGAGCCCGGCCCCCATCACGATCCCCGCCACCAGCCACGCGTGCCGGCGCGCGTCGGGCGCCGCGGCGGGCGCGGGCATCGGCGCGGTGAGGGCCGCGCCGCCCGGGATCGCGGCGGTGGCGGGCGTCGGCGCGGAGATGGGCGTGGGGATCGGCGCGGTCGCGCCGCTGCGGGGCGTCGTCCCCTCGCCGTACGCCCCGGCCTCGCCGCTCGACACGCTGCGCTCCCCGCTCGACAGCTGCACGCCCTGCGTCGCCGCCTCCAGGTCCGCCAGCAGCGCCTCCGCCGACGGAGGCCGGTCGGCGGGCTCCTTGGCGAGGCAGCGCATGATGACGTCCGACAGCGCGGGCGGCACGTCCGGCCGCACGACGTGCAGCGGATCGGGCATGCGCGTCAGCTGCGCCGCCAGCGTCGCGCGCGGCGACTCCGCCAGGAAGGGCGACGCGCCGGTGCACAGCTCGTAGGCCAGCAGCCCCGCGGCGTAGAGGTCCACGCGGTGGTCGGCGCTGGGATCGGCGGCCAGCTGCTCCGGCGCCATGTAGGCGGGCGTGCCGATCGCGAGCCCCGTGGACGTCGCGCCCGTGACGGTGACGAAGGGGTCGTGCGCGTCGCCGCCGTCACCGCTGGTGTGCCCACCGCGCGCCGCGCTCAGCGCCTTCGCGACGCCGAAGTCGGTGACCAGCGCGTGGGAGCCCTGCAGCAGCACGTTCCCCGGCTTCACGTCGCGGTGCACGATGCCGCGCGCGTGCGCGTGCGCGAGCGCGTCCACCACGTCGTGCAGCAGGCGCACGACGTCGCGCACGCCGAACCGCCGCCCGCGCGCGAGCGCCGCGCGCACGCTCTCGCCCTGGATGTAGGGCATCGTGTAGTACAGCGATCCATCGACCTCGCCCGCGGCCAGCAGCGGGACGATGTGCGGATGCTGCAGGCGCGCGGCGAGCTGGATCTCGCGGCGGAAGCGATCGCGGTTGATGCCGGCCGCGAGGTCGGGCGGCAGCACCTTCACGACCACCGTGCGGCCCAGCGAGCGCTCCTCGGCCAGGAAGACGCGGCTCATCCCGCCCCCGCCCAGCTCGCGGCCGAGCGCGTACGACGGCGTCAGCGCCGCCTCGAGGGCGTCGCGGAAGCGGTCGGGCGTCGCGCTCCCGGGAGGCGCCCCGGTGGAGGCGTCGGGAAGCGGCGCGTCGGGCGGCGCGTCGCTCATCGGACGGCGCCGGCGCGGAGGTGAGCCATGCGGTCGATCATAGCGCGGGGGCGCGCGACCGGCGAGGGCGTGCGGCGCGGAGCGTCGTGACATCACGGCTCCGTTGCATCGCGGCAACGGCGCACCGCTCGGGATTCATGTGTCTTAACGTTTCTTAATACAACGACTTGGCTTGCCTCGTCCGTTGTGGTGTCAACGCAATGTCGCAGGCTGGCGACGGCTATGTGATGCGCTATTGCATCGCCTGTCCGGTCGTACAACATTGGCCCGGCCGGAGCAACAACGCTTCGGGTCACTGGGGGCAGGGACAGGAGACTGGCGATGCGTACAATTCGGAGATTGTTCAGCGCAACGGCTGGTACGGCGGTCGGGCTCGTCATGGCGGCGAGCTCCGCGCAGGCGCAGGTGTTCGCCGAGGATGGGTGCGGAGGCTATTCGTTCACCATCTGCGCGACTTGGTCCGCGAGCATCGTCAGTGTCAACGGAGGCACCAACAATGGCTTCCAGCTGACGATCACGAACAACGGCGGGACGGCGCTCAACCCGTCGAGTGCGTTCACGCAGATCGGCATCGGCGGCGTCGAGACGACGTACAACATCTCGTCGTTCACGGCGTTCATCGGTGGGAGCAACGTCACGACCAACTGGACGCTGGCGCAGGAGGTCAACGGGTTCAACACGCTGACCGAGGACTCGTTCGGCGTCGACACCCAGAACGGCATCAACGGCGCGCTGCTCTCCGGGCAGACGGGGATCTTCACCTTCATTCTGGGCAGCGGTTCCTTCGTCGCGGCCGACTTCCAGCCGGACGCTCAGATCGCGATCCACGACCAGGGCGGCGCCGCGGGTTGCCCCAGCTCGGGCAAGGCCGTGTTCGACGCGAGCGACGGGACCCTGGTCACCGGCACGGGCTTCTCGAACGTCACCTGCCCGCCGGGCGGCGGCGGCGGCACGGGCAACGTGGTCCCCGAGCCCTCGACCTACGTCCTGCTCGGCTCCGGCCTCCTCGGCATCCTGGGCGTCGCGGCGCGCCGCCGTCGCCAGGTCTGACCGACCGGCAGGTCCACGTCGTCTGAAGGACGCCGCCCCTCGCGGGGCGGCGTTTTTCATTTCCGCCCGTTCATGATGGGCCGAAAATGACGCCGGAACACGGGAAAATCCGTGAAAGTGTGGGATGCGCGCAGCGTAAGTGTAGAAGTGATGCGCGATTGCGTCTCTTGTCGTAGATGATGACATTGCCATCCACGCAAAGGACTGTCTGCAACTGCCGCGACGATGCGGCGCACTCCCCTCCCGTTCCGGATCTCTCCATGCTGCGCAAGCTCCTCCGCTCGGCCGCCGCCCTGTCGGCGCTCGCCCTGACCGCGACCACCGCCCAGGCCCAGTTCGCCTCGGGAAGCGGCTGCGGCGGCTACACCTTCGTGATCTGCGCGAACTGGTCGGCCGCGCTGGCCGCTGGCAACACGCAGCTCGTCCTCACGGTCACGAACAACTCGGGCGCCGCGCCGGCGAGCAACCCGTTCAGCGCCATCACCGACGTCGGGCTCGGCAACATCACGACCGAGTACAACATCGCGTCGGTCGCGGTGACGGTGAACGGCAGCGCCTCCTCGGGCTGGAACCTCGACCAGGACGTGAACGGCTTCAACACGCTCCTCGAGGACTCGTTCGGCGCCGACCGCAACGGCATCAACGGCGCCCTCCTGGGCGGCCAGACGGGCGTCTTCACCTTCACGCTCGCCTCGGGCACGTTCAGCACGTCGGCGTTCGCGAACGCGCAGATCGCCTTCCACGATCAGGGCGGCACGGTCAACGGCACCACGCCGTGCGGCGCGGGCAGCAGCAAGGCGGTGTTCTCGCTCAACGGCGGCAACGACACGCCGCTGATCGTCGGTGGCGGCAACCAGGCGGCGAGCTGCTCGCCCGGCGGCGGCGGCACGGGCTCGGTCGTCCCGGAGCCCTCGACCTACGTCCTCCTCGGCTCGGGCCTCCTGGGCCTGGTCGGCTTCACGCGCCGCCGCCGCAACAACGTCTGAGCGGGTCCGCGCGCCACGGCGCGCGGCAGCCCGTCGGGCAGTCCACTGCGTGATGGTCGAACGGCACCGCCTCCTCCCGAGGGGCGGTGCCGTTCTGCGTCGTGGCCCCGTCGCATCCACGCCTGACGCGCGGGCCGCGCGGCAGCGGGTCAGCACGCGGGCAGCAGGCCGCCACCACGCGCGCATCCGCGCGGAGAGGCCGATTCCGGGATGCGTGTGCGCACGCCGCTTGCACGCCTGTGCGGCGTCCTTCCCCCAGGACCCCGCGGGGCTCCGGCCCCGCCTGTAAGCACGGCGAACGGCCCGTGGGTGCCTCCGCATCCGCGGGCCGTTCGTCCGTGGCGCGCCGTGGAGCGGCACCAGGTCGCGCGCCGCCGATCACGAAGGCGCCAGCGCGACGGGGGCCGGTGCGCGATGCGCACCGGCCCCCGTGAGTCCTGCTGGATCCTGCTGGTCCGTGCTCAGCTCTGACGGCGGCGCGACCGGATGGACCCGACGAGGCCGAGCCCGAGCAGGCCCGTGCCCATGAGCGCGTAGGTGGCCGGCTCCGGGACCACGCTGCCCGTGCCGCCGCCGCCCGGCGGGACATTGCAGAGCGGATTCGTCGTGTTGTCGAGCATCGTCCCGGCCGTCGTGTTCGCGTTGTTGCGCGAGAACACGATCTTGGTCGAGCCGCCGCACGCCTGGTCCGGCGAGCCGCCCTGCTGGTGCACCGCGATCTGGACCGTGCTGAGGTCGAACGTGCTCGCCGCGCTCGTGATCATGAACGAGAACGTCGCCGTCCCGCCGGCCAGGAGGCCGTTGTTGCCGCCGGCGTCGATGCCGATCACCGGGCGGTCGATCGTGCCGCCCGAGAGGCCGTTCGGGTTCGTGACGACGTCGGTGCCGAAGCTCGTCCCGGCCGGCGCGCTGACCGTGCCGTCGAGGTACGTGAAGCTCGGGTTGTTCTGGTTGTTGCTCGTGCTCAGCCCGCCGATGCCGATCTGGGTGAACGCGCCCGCGCCCGTGTTCGTGATCGTGAGCGAGAACGTGTCGCCGCCCGTGAGGCTCAGCGTGGCGTCGAAGCAGCCGAAGTACTGGCTGCCGCCGCAGGCCGAGCCGACGGTCGTGAGGATGGTCTGCGCGTCCGCGCTCTGGAACGCCGCCGCCGCGAGCAGCGGCAGGAGGCCAGCGACCTGCTTCTTCATAGGATGTCCCCAGTCCCGTCGGGACGTGGAAGGTGCGGCACCGGTGGAACCGGGCGTCAGGAGACCCCGAGAGGCTGGAACGCCATCCTGCCAGGGGCGATGGGACGCGGACCCGACGCTCTCGCCTCAGGCCGCAGGTGACGATGACCTGTCGGAACCGTCATCGTCGTGGCCCACTATCGTTCAGTCTGCGAAAGCTGTCAAGTATGTAATAGTCACCGGGCTTGGTTCGTGACCGGAACGCGTGCGGGGCCCGGACGCAGCTGCGTCCGGGCCCCGCGGTCCCACCGATCCGACGCCAGGGCGCCGGCCGGCGTCAGCGCCGGCTCAGAGCTTCTTGATCCGCACGGTGGCCTGCGCGGTCGCCGACCGGCCCTGCGTGTCGGTCACCGTCACCTGGGCCGTGTAGGTGCCGAGGGCGGCGTACTTGTAGCTCGACTTGTTGGTCGTGCCGCTGGCCGTCGCGCCCGTGCCGTACGCGAAGGCGTAGCTGGCGATCGCGCCGGTCGACGCGCTGGCGTCGAACACGCACGAGGAGCGCGCGGCCTGGCAGGACACCGACAGGCTGGCCGTCGGCGCCGCCGGGGCGGGCGCCGGAGCCGGCGCGGGGGCCGGCTCGGTCGTCGGCGTCGGCGAGGTCGTGGGGGCCGGCGCGGTGGTGCCGATCGGCGCCTCGAGGCCGGCCGTCTGCAGCAGGCGGTTCGGCGAGCTGGCGCCGAGATAGCTCAGGCGGTCGACGGCGGCGGCGCCGAGGAGGCGCTCGGTCACCTGCGCCGGCGTGGCCGCGGGGTTCGCCTGCAGCACCAGCGCGGCCGCGCCGGCGACGTGCGGCGACGCCATCGAGGTGCCGTTCATCATCGCGTACCCGCTGCCGTAGCTGGACGTGATGTACTCGCCCGGGGCGTAGACGTCGACGCAGCGGCCGTAGTTCGAGAAGCTCGCCTGCGCGTCGCCCTGCGTGGACGCGCCCACCGTGATGGCGGCCGAGGCGCGCGCGGGCGAGTAGTTGCAGGCGTCGGTGGCGTTGTTGCCGGCGGCGACGACCACCGTGACGCCCGAGGCGACCGTGTTGGCCACCACCTGGTCGAGGTAGGCGTCGGTGCCGAACACCGTCACGCTCATGTTGGCGACGGCCGGCTTGCGGGCGTTCTTGGCGACCCAGTCCAGCCCCGCGGCGAAGCCGCTGCTGGTGCCGTAGCCGTCGCAGCCCAGCACGCGCACCGCGTACAGCTTCGCCTCGCGCGCGAGGCCGACCGTCGCGCCGCCGGCCGTGCCGGCGACGTGCGTGCCGTGGCCGTTGCAGTCGTTCGTGCCGTTGCCGTCGTTGATGACGCTGTACGCGCCCGACGCGCGGCCGCCGAACTCGGAGTGCAGCGTGTTGATGCCCGAGTCGACGATGTAGATGCTGACGCCCGCGCCGGTCTGCGTGAACGCGTAGTTGCCGTCCAGCGGCAGCGCGGCCTGGTCGACGCGGTCGATCCCCCAGGTGCCGACGCCGGTCTGGATGTCCGCCGCGCGCATGCGGCGGTCGGGGTAGATCGCCTCGACGTTGGGGTTGCGGCGCAGCGCCTCGACGGCCTGCGCGGGCAGCTTGGCGGCGAAGCCCTCGAGCGCCGTCGTGTAGCTGTGGCGCAGCGTGCCGCCGTTCTCGTCGGCCAGCTTCCTCGCCAGGCCGGGCGCGTCGGCCTGCCCGCGCTTGAAGACGACGACGTACTCGCCGGGGATGACGTCGGCCGCGGTGGGGGCGGCGGGGGCCGGGATCGCGGCGGGGGCCGCGGCGGCGGCGAAGCGGGCGCGCGCGCCGGCTTCGAGCGCGGACGTCTCGGGCGCGACGGGCGCCGCGGCGTCCTGGCAGGCGACCAGGGCGAGCGCGCTCGCCAGCCCGGCCGACGTGAGGGGGAGACGGCCAAAGGGCCGGGCCGCGGGCGCGGTCCGCCGATGGGTCGCAGACATGGAGCCTCCGTTAACGGTGGTTCGGCGGCCCGGCCGGCGTGGCGACTCACCCTGGTGGAGTCGACGGTAGCCCCGTTGGCTTTGCGTCCCCGCCTTTCGACGGGTTTGCCTTTGTCGCGCACCGAATCCGGCCTGCGGATCCGTCTGCGATCTGCCGATAACAGGAGAGAAGTGAAGCTGTCCCGAGGACGACGGGGTGTGTCCGCCGTCACGGTCATTCCCCAGCCCGAGCTCGACATGTTCGTCACGAATCACGACCCGCGGCGCGCGCCGGATGGGTCGGCGGCGCGCACGCCACTCGTGCCGCGCGCACTCGCCGCCGCGGCGGCGGTCGCGCTGCTGCTGCCCGCCCCCGCGCACGCGTTGCCGGGCGCGCTCGACCTGTGCGGCGGCAACAGCTACACGGTCTGCGTGCGGCTCTCCGACTGGACTTTCGGCACGGGGACGGGCGCCGGCGGCAACGGGCTGGGCACCGACCAGCTGCGCTTCACGCTCGCCAACGGGACGGCCGCCGCCTACGCGCCGGCCACGGTCACGACCTTCCTGATCGCGGGGCTGGGAAGCGCCTACGACGTGGCGTCGGTGAGCGCGTCGTCGGGCGGCCCGTACGTGGGCGTCAGCTCGGGCACCGCGCCGAACGCCGACAACGGCTTCGCGGGCGTGGGCTACGCGACGTCGCCGCAGCCGTCGTTCGTCGGCTTCGACAACGGCGGCGTCACGGGGCTCGCGGCCGGCCAGGCGGCGACGCTGACGTTCACCTTCACGCGGCCGATCGCGACCACGGACTTCGTGGACGGCGACGCGTGGCGCTCGTCGCTGCGGTTCGCGGTGCACGCCCAGGGCGCGGCGCCGGAGGTGGGGGCGCTGTGCGGGGCGACGTCCTCCAAGGCCGCGTGGGACGCGACGGGTGCCCCGCTCCCGGGCGCGGGGGACGCGCGTCCTGCGGGGTGCGGCGACGGCGGCACGCTGACGGGCGCCGTGGTCCCCGAGCCGGCGACGCTGGTGCTGGCGGCAACTGGCATGGCGGGCATCGGACTCGTGGCGCGTCGCCGCCGGCGGGGCTGAGCCTTCGGGCTTCGGGCGTTGGTGTGCCGCGGGGGCGCGGCGGGCGCGGGCGCCGGCTCCGGGCGATCGCGGCCGCTGCGGAGCCTCACCGCTGCGCGTGAGTCTCCTTGCTGCGATCGAGGTCGCCTCCGCCCGCCCCCGCCGCGCCCCCGCCGTGCATCCTCACGATGGCGTGCGCTCAGCGCCGCCGCGCGTCGCTCGGATCCGCAGCCCGCAGTCCGCAGCGCTTCTACTGCGCCGGCGACAGCGCGTCCACCAGCACCCGCCACCCGCCGCCCTCGCGCCCCCACACGCGCAGATACGCGCCCTGCTCGGCCACCGCGCCGTTGGCTCGGACCGCGTACGTGCCCCACGTGACGCCGAGGTCGCCCGCGCGGGCGACGCGCGCCTCGCTGGTCTGGAGCTCGAGCACCGCGCCCGGCGTGCGGGCCAGGTAGGCGCTCACCGCGCTGGCCGCCGCGTCGCGGCCGATCGCCGGGGCGCTGCCGGGCCAGAGGGCACGCACGTCGGTGGCGGCCACCGCGGCGAGCGCCGGGCCGGCGCCGTTGGCGCGGCCCGCGGCGGCGAGGCCGCGGTCGGCGACGATCAGCATCGCGCGCTGCCCCTCCGCCACCGCGGCCGACGACGCGCCGCCCGCCGGCGCGACGGAGCCGCCGCCGAGCGTGCGCGGGACGAAGGTCGGGGCCGGGGTCGCATCGGGTGTGGCGGGGGCGTCGGCGGTCGCGGGGCCCATCGCGCCCACGTCCACCAGCACGCGCCACGGGCCGTTCGCGGTGCGCGTCCACACGGTCGCGAACTGGCCGTGCATCACCGCCGTGTCGCCCGGTGCATTCCGATACGTGAACGGCCCCGTCGTGAACGCGAGGTCGCCCGACGCCGACGCGGCGCCCCACGCCGGCGCCCAGCGGAAGAGCGGGCCCGGCGCGAGCACCGAGGCCCAGTACGGCTTCGCGAGCGCGATGCGGTCGCGGAAGACGACGCCGTCGTCGGCGAACGCGGCCAGCGACGCGTCGCGCATCCCGCGCGCTTCCGCGTCGCGCGCGTACGCGCGCTCGGCCGCCACGACGGCGCTCAGCGTGCCCGCGGTGGTGCCCGCGGCCGGCGGCGCGTCGGTGGCGCTCTTGGAGACGCGCTGCGGCGTGGCGGGCTGCGCGTGCAGCGCGGCGGGCAGCGTCAGCGAGAACAGGAGGAGAACGGCGCGATGACGCATCGTCACGGGAAGTGTGAGAGGAAGGACCCGCAGTTCGCAGTCCGCAGTGGATTCTTCGTTCACGCCGCCGCGGCGACCGCGTCGCCCGCGTGGTGCGCGCGCCAGTCGCGGCGCCACGCGATCCACCCGGCGATCGCGAGGCCCAGGAACACCGCGTAGAGCGCGGCGGTCACGTACAGCCCGCGCGAGATGAAGACGGGGACGTAGACGACGTCCACCGCGATCCACACGAGCCAGTTCTCGAGCAGCTTGCGCGTCATCATCCACTGCGCGACGAGGCTGACCGCGGTGAGCGCCGCATCCATGAAGGGGATGCTCGCGTCGGTCCAGCGCGCGAGCCCGCCGCCGACGACCAGCGTGCACGCCGCGGCGATCGCCGCGAGCAGCGGCCAGAGGCGCACGGGCGTGCGCGTCACGGGGAGCGGCGTGCGCTCGGCGCCGCCGAAGCGCCACTCGTACCAGCCGTAGCACGACAGGATCGCGTAGACGACCTGCAGCCCCATGTCGGCGTACAGCTTCGCGCCGTGAAAGACGACGGCGTATGACACCACATTCACGATCGCCGTCGGCCAGGCCCACAGGCTCTGGCGTCCACTGAGGTAGACGCTGATGGCGCCGACGACCGCCGCGAAGATCTCGAGCGTGGACACGGGGACGACGAAATGGACAGCGGATGGGAGAGGGTGGGCGTAGTGTAGCCCGGGTGACGTCGCCCCGCACTCGGAGGTCTGTCCGGTCGGATGCCATGTCCGACCGGCCGGTCCCTCGCGTCGCGTCCGTGCGCCGAGCACCGCGCCAAACACACCGCCCGCACGACCGGCGCCGCCTGCGCGCGCCGGTCCGTGCATCGTTCTCTGGAGGGAAGATGACCGAACGTCCGTCGCCGTGGGCCGCGCCGCCGCGTCCCAGTGCGTCCCTCGCCCGCGCGCTCGCCGTCGGGGCGCTGCTCGCCGCCAGCCCGGCGCTGCTCGTCGCGCAGACGGGTCGCGTCACCGGCACCGTCAATGACAGCACCAGCGGACGGGCGCTCGGCCAGGTGCAGATCCAGATCGCGGGCACGCGCCTGGGCACGCTCACCGACGAGAGCGGCCGCTTCACCCTCGCGAACGTGCCCGCGGGCGACGTTGTCGTCGAGGCGCGCCGCCTGGGCTACCTGCCCGTCACGCGCCGCGTGGCCGTCACGTCGGGCGGCACCGCGACCGTCGCGCTCAACATGCGCACCGCCGCGCTGACGCTGCAGGCCGTCGTCACGACCGGCGTCGTCGATCCGACGAGCGGCACGCGCGTGCCGTTCACCGTCGGCCGCGTGGACGCCGCGAACGCGCCGGTGCCCGCCGCCAACGCCGTCGAGTCGATCCAGGGCAAGGTCGCCGGCGTGACCGTGATCCCGAGCGGCCAGCCGGGCAGCGGCACGACCGTCGTCCTGCGCTCGCCGACGTCGATCAACAAGAGCAACTCGCCGCTCGTCGTCGTCGACGGCGTGATCCTGAGCCAGTCGTTCGACGCGTCGAGCGCCGACCTCGAGGCGCTCGACATCGAGAGCGTGGAGATCGTGAAGGGCGCGGCCGCCGCGTCGCTCTACGGCTCGCGCGCGTCGGCGGGCGTGATCCAGATCCGCACGCGCCGCGGCGCCGACCAGGCGACCGGCACCACGCGCGTCAGCGCGCGCTCCGAGTACGGCAGCAACTCGCTGGCGCGCGAGATCGAGTGGGCCAAGTACCACTCGTACCGCCTCAGCCCCAGC
Source organism: Roseisolibacter agri (assembly GCF_030159095.1). Lineage (NCBI taxonomy): Bacteria > Pseudomonadati > Gemmatimonadota > Gemmatimonadia > Gemmatimonadales > Gemmatimonadaceae > Roseisolibacter > Roseisolibacter agri. The sequence continues at coordinate 642,078 of NZ_BRXS01000003.1, read as the reverse complement.
GGCGGCTGGGTGAACGCGGCCGGCCGCGACACCACGCGCAACGGTCGCGTGCCCGAGGTGGCGTACCTGCGCTTCCAGGACAACCCGTATCCGACGCAGACGTACGACCAGGTCGACCGCTTCTTCGATCCGGGCAACTTCTACAAGAACTCGATCAACCTCTCGCAGAACAGCGGGCGCACCAACTGGTTCCTGTCGCTGGTGAACAACCGCGAGGACGGCGTCGTGCTGAACAGCGGCGCGTACCAGCAGAACGACCTGCGCCTGAACCTCGATCACAGCCCGCGCGAGAACCTGAAGCTGTCGTTCAGCGGCTACCACAGCCGCTCGAACCGCGCGAACCTGTACGGCGACACGTTCTTCGACCTGATCAACCAGGCGCCGGACGTGGACCTGCGCCGCCCGGATCCGGACGGCACGCCGTTCATCTTCCAGCCCGACTCGGCCGACGCGCGCGAGGAGAACCCGCTGTACGTGCTGTCGACGGAGAACCGCCGCCGGCGCCGCGCGCGCACGCAGGGCAGCCTCGAGACGCGCTTCGCGCCGCTCGAGTGGCTGAGCTTCGACGGCAACGTCAGCTACGACCGCTCCGACCGCCGCAACAGCTTCTTCCTCGACCAGGGGCTGAAGACCGAGGGCTTCTCGACGCCCGGCGTCGGCGGCCCGGGTGAGATCGAGCTGGTCACCGGCATCACGAGCGCGCTCAACGCCGGCGGCAGCGTGAACCTGCTGCAGCGCTTCGGCGCCCTGACGCTGCGCTCGACCGGCCGCGCGCTGCTGGAGCGCGAGAGCAACGACGTCAGCGAGGCGCGCGGCACCAACCTCGCCGTGCCCGGCGTGTCGAGCCTCGACAACGCGACGCAGCGCTTCCTGGAGTCGAGCATCCAGGAGATCCGCACCAACAGCTACATCGTGTCCGGCGGCGCCGACTACGCGGGCCGCTACATCCTCGACGCCCTCGTGCGCCGCGACGGCTCGTCGCTGTTCGGCCCCGAGGAGCGCTGGAACACGTACTACCGCGCCAGCGGCTCGTGGCGCATGGGCGAGGAGTCGTGGTGGCCGTTCAAGGGGACCATCACCGAGTTCAAGCCGCGCATCTCGCGCGGCACGGCCGGCGGGCGCCCCGACTTCGCGGACCAGTTCGAGACGCTCGGCTTCCTCGCCGGCGGCGGCCTCGTGAAGCAGACGCTCGGCAACCGCTTCCTGAAGCCGGAGCTGGCCACCGAGACCGAGGCCGGCATCGACCTGATCATCAAGGACCGCTACTCGCTCCAGCTCTCGTACGCGCGCAACACCGTGCGCGACCAGCTGATCCAGGTGCCGCTGTTCGCGGGCCTCGGCTACGAGACGCAGTGGCAGAACGCCGGCACGGTGCAGGGCAACACGATCGAGGCGACGCTCGAGGCGCAGGTCATCCGCAGCCCGAAGCTGCAGTGGCGCACGGGCCTCGTCGCCGACCGCTCGCGCAACAAGATCACGGAGTTCGGGCGCCAGTGCTTCCAGCGCAACGAGATCCAGTTCCTGTGCGAGGGCGAGGCGCTGCAGGCGATGTACGGCTTCCGCTTCATCAAGGGGCCGACCGAGCTCCCCGAGGCGGTGGCGTCGCGCGCCAGCGAGTTCGCGGTGAACGACGAGGGGCTGCTCGTGTGGGTCGGCCCGGGGAACACGTTCCGCGAGGGTGAGACCAAGCAGCTGTGGGGCACGACGACCACGATCGGCACCGCGAACTACCAGTGGGGCATGCCGATCCCGCTGCGCGACGCCGCCGGGAACGCGCGGGTCGTGAAGATCGGCGACGGCACGCCCGACTTCCACCTCGGCTGGTCGAACAACGTGCAGTGGCGCGGCTTCTCGTTCTACGGGCTGGTGGACGCGGTGATGGGCGGCGACGCCTACAACCAGACCAACCAGCGCATGTACCAGTGGGGCCGCAGCGGCGACGTGGACCAGGTGGGCAAGCCGCAGGACCTCAAGAAGCCGATCGAGTACTACGTGAACCTGTACTCGGCCGCGGACCCGACGGACTACTTCGTCGAGGACGCGAGCTTCGTGAAGCTGCGCGAGCTGTCGGTGCGCTACCGCTTCGGCAACCGCGCCCTCGGCCCGCTGTCGCGCCTCGGCGCGCGCGGCGTGAGCGTGGGGCTCATCGGGCGCAACCTGATGACGTGGACCAAGTACAAGGGCTACGACCCCGAGGTCTCGGGCGACGCCGACGCGCCGCTGGTGCGCATCGACTCGTTCGACTACCCGCGCTACCGCACGATCACGGGCAACATCCAGATCGACTTCTGACGTGCCGCGACTTTCCGGAGACCTCATGCAGACATACAAGGTTGCCCTGACCCTCGCGGCGCTGCTCGCCGCCGGTGGCTGTCAGGACCTCGCGGTCACGAACCCGAACGAACCGGATCGCGGCCGCGCCACGCAGCAGCCCACGTCGGCCGAGTCGTTCGTGTCGACCTCCTTCCGCAACTGGTGGCAGAACGGCGGCCACGACGACTATCCGTCGTGGGCGTTCTCCACGATGGCCAACGAGATCACCTCGGGCTTCGCCGACTTCGGCCAGCTCGAGCTGTCGGCCGAGCCGCGCGCGTCCTGGAACAACAGCCCGGTCAACGCGCGCAACGACGTCAGCGAGGAGCCCTGGTACGACCTGTACGCCACCATCTCCACGGTCAACGACGCGCTGACGGCGATCGACTCGGGGCTGGTGATCGGCGACGCGAACCGCACGGCGCGCACGCGCGCCGTGGGCAAGTTCATCCAGGGCATCTCGTACGGGTACCTCGCGCTGTACTTCGACTCCGCCGCCGTGGTGGACGAGAAGGTGCCGCTCGAGACGCTCACCAGCCCGAAGCTCGTCGGCTACCCGGACGTCGCGAAGGCGGCGATCGCGCAGCTCGACTCGGCGGCGGCGATCGCGTCGCGGAGCAGCTTCACGCTCCCCGTGGAGTCGTGGCTCTTCCAGGGGATGACGAGCGCGGAGCTGGCGCGCCTCGCCAACTCGTTCTCGGCGCGCATCATCGCCAACGTCCCGCGCACGCGCGCCGAGCGCGCGGCGGTGAACTGGACGGACGTGATCCGCCGCATCGACGCGGGCGTGACGACGGACTTCGCGCCGGTCGCGCAGGTGGACGTGCTGTGGGACGACTGGAAGCGCCTGATCGCGCGCGTGCGCACGGGCCCGCCCTCCGACTTCGGGCGGCCGAGCAACTGGCTGCTGGGCCCCGCGGACTCGACGCAGGGCTTCGTGAACTGGGTGGCGACGCCGGTGGCGAACCGCGTCGCGTTCCAGATCCGCACGAAGGACCGCCGCATCCATCCGGCGGGCCAGCCGACGCAGCCGGGCAAGTACGTCGGCTACAACGCGAACAACATCTTCCAGATCGCGCGCGGCTCGTACCGCTACTCGCACTACTTCTTCCGCCGCTACGGGACGGGGAACACGTGGCAGGCGGGCCCGCAGCCGGCGCTGACGGTGACGGAGATGGACCTCACGAAGGCGGAGGGGCTGATCCGGCTCAACCGCGCGGCGGAGGCGGTGCCGCTCATCAACAAGACGCGCGTCGCGAACGGCGAGCTGTCGCCGGTGACGATCGCGGGTCCGGTGGACGAGCCGGGGTGCGTGCCGCGCAAGCTGAACGGCCAGTGCGGCTCGCTGTGGGACGCGCTGCGCTACGAGAAGCGCATCGAGATGCTGGGCGTGAGCGGCGTGCTGGCGTTCTTCGACGCGCGCGGCTGGCAGACGCTGCCGGAGAACACGATCCTGCAGCTCCCCGTGCCGGGGCGCGAGCTGGGCACGCTGCAGCGCGACCTGTACACGTACGGCGGTCCGGGCGGCCAGTCGAGCGCGCCGGCGCCGGACCCGGAGCGTTGCCCGGTGGCGCTGGCGCGCTGCCCGTAGCTCTTCGGTCTAGTTGACGCGCGGGGCCGGCTCCTCATCATGGGGGCCGGCCCCGCGTGCATTCGGGGGCGTCGCGCCGCGTCGTGCGCGGCGGGCACGGGCTCCGGCTCCCGGCGATCGCGGCCGCTGCGGAGCCTCACCGCTGCGCGCGAGTCTCCTTGCTGCGATCGAGGTCGCCTGCGCCCGCACCCACCGCGCCCGCCGCCGGATCTCCGCGTGGAGGCGGGCGCACGACGGGGACCTCGCGGTGTGTCGCGCACCGCGCGTCCTCGACTCGCGGTACGGGCTGCTCGCTCTTCCGCCGTCGCGCTGATGAGGAATCCGCAGCCCGCAGCCCGCAGCCCTCTGGCATCGAACCCGCGGCGTCCCCGGTGCGTTCAGCCCCTGGATCGCGCCCCCGCCTCTCACACCTGCCCGGAGTGACCGATGCCCGTGCTCACGACCACCGCCGCGCCCACCACCGAGCTGTACTACCAGGACCTCGGCGAGGGGGCGCCCGTGGTGCTGATCCACGGCTGGCCGCTGAGCCACCGCATGTGGGAGTCGCAGATCAACGCGCTGCTCGACGCGGGGCATCGCGTGATCGCGTACGACCGGCGCGGCTTCGGGAGCTCGGGACAGCCGGCGGGCGGGTACGACTACGACACGTTCGCGTCGGACCTCAACGACCTGATGACGACGCTCGACCTGCGCGGCGCCACGCTGGCGGGCTTCTCGATGGGCGGCGGCGAGGTGGCGCGCTACATCGGCCGCTACGGCCAGGAGCGCGTCGCGAGGGCGATGCTCCTCGGCGCGGTGCCGCCGTTCCTGCTGCAGACGCCCGACAATCCCGACGGCGCGCCGAAGTCGCTCTTCGACGGGATGCTCGCCGGCGTGCGGAAGGACCGCGTCGCCTTCCTCGCGGACTTCTTCCCGAACTTCTACAACGCCGACGGCGGCAGCGTGCACCCGGACGTGATCCCGTTCAGCAAGGCGCTCGCGTGGCCCGCGTCGCCGATCGGGACGCAGCAGTGCATCGTCGCGTTCGGGACGACGGACTTCCGCGAGGACCTGAAGAGGATCACGGTGCCCACGCTCGTCGTGCACGGCGACGCCGACCGGATCGTGCCGTTCGAGATCTCGGGGAAGAAGTCGCACGCGATGATCGCGGGCAGTCGGCTCGAGGTGCTGACAGGGGCGCCGCACGGCTTCGCGGCGACGCACGCACAGGAGTTGTCGCGGCTCATGGTCGATTTCCTGAAGGCGTGATCTGGTGCGCCGCGGTGGACGCGGCGGGACGGGCTCCGGCTCCCAGCGATCTCACACGGCGGAGCCCCGATGGCTGCGCCTCGGGTCTCCTTGGTGATCTCGCAGGTCGCCTCCGCCTGCCCCGCCGCGTCCACCGCCATGCGCCGTCGTGACGCTCGACGCTCGACGCTCGCTCATCCGCACGCGTGGTCCGCCGGCGGCGCCGACACGGCGCTCCCGCAGGGGCGAGCCCGCTGCTGAAGCGCGCGGGGCGTGCGGGCCGTAGGATGGAGACGGCCACCGCCGCGCTTCCCACGACCCGAGGCTTCGCATGACCACGCCCGAGCATCCGTCGCAGCCGACGTCGCAGCAGACGCCGGTGACGTTCCACGGCGCGATCCCGATCCTGCGCGTGCGCGACCTCGCCGCGAGCGTCGACCACTACGTGCGCGTCCTCGGCTTCGCGACCGACTGGCACTACCCGGGGAGCATCGCGTCGGTCTCGCGCGATCGCTGCAGCGTCTTCCTGAGCGAGGGCGACCAGGGCACGTCGGGGACGTGGGCGTGGATCGGCGTGTCCGACGCGACGGCGCTGCACGACGAGCTGCGCGCGCGCGGCGCGACCATCCGCCAGGAGCCGACGAACTTCGCGTGGGCGCTCGAGCTGCAGGTCGAGGATCCCGACGGGAACGTGCTGCGCATGGGCTCCGATCCGAGGGCCGACGTGCCGTTCGGGCCGTGGAAGGACATGCGCGGGGAGCTGTGGTTCGCGACTCCCGAAGGGGGATGGAGAAAGGCGGAGGACGGAAGGGCGGAGAACGGAACGGCGGAGGACGGAGAGGCGCGAAACGAGAAGGCGGAGACACCCGCTTCACCCGTCTCCGCAGCACCCGTCTCCGCCGCACCCGAGCTGAAGGAAGCCGCCGAGCAGGCGCGCCGCGCCGGCAACCTCCCCGAGGCGCGCCGGCTGTACGAGGAGGCGGTCGCGCTGCAGCGCGCGGGAGACGACCCGCTGCAGCTCGCGCACACGGTCCGCCACCTGGGCGACGTGCTGCGCGAGGCGCGGCTGCCGCATCTGGCGGAGCCGCACTACGCGGAGGCGCTGGCGATCTACCGCGCGCACGCGGGCGAGCAGCCGCTGAACCAGGCGAACGCGCTCCGCAGCCACGCGATCCTCAAGCACGAGATGGGCGACGACGTCGCGTCGCGGCGGTCGTGGGAGGCGGCGGCCCGCCTCTACCAGCAGCTCGACCAGCGCGAGGGCGTGGCCGAGAGCGCGGGGTGGGCGGCGCGGCTCGCCTGGCGGTCGGGCGACCTGTCGAAGGCGCGCGAGTGGCTGAGCGCGGCGCGCGCGGCGAGCGACGCGTCGAGCGACCCGACCGCGTGGAAGTTCGTGCGCGAGGTGGGGCTGGAGCTCGGCGGCTGAGGTGCGGCTGACGGGACGACCGACCGCGCGGTAGCTTCGCGGTCGCGGCGCTCGCGCGTCGCGTCGTCCCGGTCCCGCAGCCCGGAGGTCGTCCGTGCCCCACGCGCCGTCCACCGTCCGCGTCGCCGTGCATGCGCTGCGCGCGCTGCGCCGCACGCGCGGCTTCACCACCGCCGCGGTGCTCACCCTGGCGCTCGGCATCGGGCTCGCGGCGGCGGTGTCGGCCGTCGCCGACGCGCTGCTGCTGCGCGCGCTCCCGGTGCGCGAGCAGGACCGCGTCGCGGTGCTGTGGGCCGAGCGGCGCGACGGCGCGTTCGCGCACTTCCCGTTCACGCTCGAGGACGCGCGCCTGTTCGTGCGCGACGCGCGCAGCATGCGTGGTGTCGCGTTCGCGGCGTACGAGGGTGCACGGCCGGCCGCGATCCTGGACGACGGCGGCGTCACGCGCCTGCGCCGCGCGCACGTCAGCGGCGACTTCTTCACCGTGCTCGGCGCGCGGCCGCTGATCGGGCGCGCGCTCGGCCCGTCGGACGACGTCGTGGGCGCGGCGCCCGTGGTCGTGCTGAGCCACGCCGCGTGGCAGCGGCACTTCGGCGGCGATCCGCGCGCGGTCGGACGCACGCTGCGGCTGCACGCGGACGGCGTCGCGCACACCGTCGTCGGCGTCATGCCGCCGGGGCTCGACTATCCGCGCGGCACCGAGTTCTGGGCGCCGCTGGTGCCGGGGAAGGCGGTGCCGGGCACGGACTCGGTGTTCGCGCACGTCGACGTCGTCGCGCGCCTCGCCCCCGGTGCGACGATCGACGCGGCGCGCGGCGAGGTGACCGCGTGGTACGCGCAGCACGAGGGGCCCGCGTGGCTCTCCGAGCTGCGCGGCGTCGCGACGCCGCTGCCGCGCCTCGTGCTCGGCGACGCGCGGCCGGCGATGCTGGCGTTCGCGGCGGCGGCGCTGCTGCTCCTGCTCGTCACGTGCATCAACGTCGCGAACCTGCTGCTCGTGCGCGGGCTGTCGCGCGCCCGCGAGCTGGCGGTGCGCGCGGCACTCGGCGCGCGGCGCGGGCGGATCGTGGGCGAGCTGCTGGTGGAGCACGCGCTGCTCGCGGCCGCGGGCGGCGCGCTGGGCGCGGCGGTGGCGTTCGTGGCGACGCGCGCGTTCGTCGCGCTCGCGCCCGCGGGGCTGCCGCGATTGGAGGAGGTGCGGCCGGGCGCGGGCGCGCTGCTGGGTGCGGCCGCGGTGACCGGCGTGACGATGCTGCTCGCCGGCGTCGCGCCCGCGGTGCTCGCGTCGCGCGTGGACGTGCAGGGCGCGCTGCGGTCGGGCGCGCGGCACGGCGCGGGGCGCGGCGCGCGGCGGCTGCGCGAGACGCTCGTCGCGGGGCAGGTGGCGCTCGCGCTGCTCGTGCTCGCGGCGGCGGCGCTCATCGGCCGCAGCCTCCTGAACCTCGAGCGCGCGGAGCTGGCGTTCGACGGCGAGCGGCTGCTGGTGGCGGAGCTGGCGCTGCGGCAGGACGCGTACGACACGCCCGCGAAGCAGCGCGCGATGCTGACGCAGCTGCTGCCCGCGGTGCGCGCGCTGCCGGGCGTGCGCGCGGCGTCGCCGGTGGTCGCGGTGCCGTACGCGGGATCGGGCGGATGGGACGGGCGCCTGGAGATCGAGGGCCAGTCGGAGCGCGACGCGGCCGCGAGCCCGCTGCTCAACATGGAGGTCGTCGCGCCCGAGTACTTCGCGACGCTGGGGCTGCCCGTGACGCGCGGGCGCGCGTTCACCGACGCGGACGGCGAGGGCGCGCCGCCGGTGGTCATGCTGAGCGAGCGTGCGGCGATGGTGTACTGGGGCGATGCGGACCCGATCGGGAAGCGGCTGCAGATGGGCCCACCGCAGGCGCGGCGCACGTTCACGGTCGTCGGCATCGTGCCCGAGACGCGCTACCGCGACCTGCGCGAGGCGCGGCCGAGCGTGTACTTCCCGCTGGCGCAGTCGTTCTTCCCGTTCGCGCCGTCGACGCTCGTGGTGCGCGCGGCCGGCGCGCCCGCGCAGGTGGCGCCCGCGCTGCGCCGCGCGCTGGCGGAGACCGCGCCCGGCGTCGCCCTCGCGAGCGCGACGCCGTTCGAGACGCTGCGCGAGGCGCCGCTGGCGCAGCCGCGGCTGAATGCGCTGCTGCTGGCCGCGTTCGCGGGGGCGGCGGTGCTGCTGGCTGCGGTGGGGTTGTTCGCGACGATGGCGACCACGGTCCGCCAGCGCACGCGCGAGCTGGGCGTGCGCATGGCCCTCGGCGCCACGGCGCGCGACGTGGCGTGGCTGGTGGTGCGCCGCGGGCTGGTGGTCGCGTCGATCGGGACGGTCGGGGGGCTGGCCGGCGCGCTCGCCGCGAACCGCGCGCTGGCGGCGCTGCTGTTCGACGTCGCGCCCACGGACCCTGCGACGCTGGCCGCCGTGGCGATCGGCCTGCTGGTGGTGGCGGCGCTCGCGTCGCTCCTGCCGGCGCGCTCGGGCGCGCGCGTGGAGCCCGTGACGGCGCTCCGCACCGAGTGAAACGGAGGACGGGGCGCGTCCACGCCTGACGACACGTCGCGCGGACGGTGGGCGCGGGCCCGCGCGGCAAGTGACGGTGGGGCAGGCGGTTGGACGCGGGGCAGGCAGGCGCGGCGCGGTGGCGGGGGCGATGCATCGCCGGGCGGGTGACGTCCCCGATGGAGCCCCCGATGTCCTCCCGCATTCCCTCCGTGCGCGCGGCCGCCCTGTCGTGCGCGCTCGCCGTCGTCTCCGGCGGCTGCACCATGAGCGTCGGCGGCGTGCCGATCACGCTCCCCGACCCGACGCGCGAGCCGTCGCGCCGCGCGCCCTCCCGCACGCCCGCGCCGACGACGACCGGTACCGCCGCGCCGGCGCGCGTGCTCCGATTGGCCGACGACTACCTGGGCGTGAAGTACCGATGGGGCGGCACGTCGCCGCGCACGGGCTTCGACTGCTCGGGCTACGTGCAGTACGTCTACGACCGCGAGGGGGTGCGGCTGCCGCGCACGTCGCGCCAGCAGGCGGTGGCCGGCACGCGGCGGCCGACGCGGTGGGACGCGGCGGGGCCGGGCGACCTGGTGATGTTCGCGAACCCGGGCGAGGCGATCAGCCACGTCGCGTTCTACGCGGGGAACGGCCGGATCCTGCACTCCAGCAGCAGCGGGGGCGGCGTGCGCTACGACGACCTGGACACGAAGCGCGGGCGCTGGTACCGCGAGCGCCTGGTCGCCGTGCGCCGCGTGAGCAGCAGCGGCCCCGCGATCGCGCGCGGGCTGCTGGAGGAGCTGGGGCTCGCGAACGTGCCGCTGGATCCGCCGGACCGAGCGCCGAAACCATGACTGCGCTGCGCGCCGCGCACTGCGGATCCTGAGCATGCGACATCGCTCCGGACCTCATTGCCTATTGGGGAGGGATGCGGATGCTCCGGATCTGAACGGATCCTTCGGATCGTCCCTCGTGGCGGCGACGTCCCATGGGCCGGGGCGGAGCGATCCGTTCGATCCGTTTTCCGATCCGCATCATCCGCATCCCTCCAGGAGGCCCACAGGTCCGGCGCGCCGAAGCATCCCGAGCGGCCGTACACGCAGCACGCAGCACGCAGCCCGACGAGTCTTGCGGGCACGTGTACACGACGTCATGATGGCGGACCCTGAGGGCCGCGCCGACGCCGGCAGCGGCACCCGGCGGGCGCGCGGCTGACGCTCCGTTCGCAGGAGACAGCGCGGCGCCGTGCCGGGGCGTAGGAAGGGCGGTCGCACCACACCGCCCTCCTTACCGCAGCCGCCCGATGTCATCGACCGTCCGCACGCCCCGCCTGCCGCTCCTCGCGCCCGTCGCGCTCACGCTCGCCGCGTGTGCCGCGCCGCGCGCGTCCTCCGTCACGTCGGCCGAGCCGCCGCTCGCCGGCAAGCGCGTGGAGGCGCGGCGGGGGGTCGTCGTCACCAGCGCCGCCGACGCGTCGAACGCGGGGCTCGCGATGCTGGCGCAGGGCGGCAACGCGATCGATGCCGCGGTGGCCGCGTCGTTCGCGCTCGGCGTCGTCGATCCGTCGCAGACGGGGCTCGGCGGCTACGCGGTGGGCGTCGCGTGGCTGGCGAAGGAGAAGCGCGCCGAGGTGATGGAGGCGATGGGGCAGGCGGGCGCGGACCCCGCGTGGGGGCGCCCCGATCCGCAGGCGCCGTCCGCTCCCGCGGTGTTCGACGGCGGCGACGCGCGGCAGCCGCGTACCGCGCTCGTGCCGGGCTTCGTCAGCGGATTGCTCGACTGGCAGGCGAAGCGCGGGAAGCTGACGCGCGCGCAGGTGCTCGCGCCCGCGATCGCGCTGGCGCGCGACGGCTTCGTCGTCGGCCCGCTGAACCACCGCCTCTTCTCGGCCAGCGTGGACAAGCTGAAGGCCGATCCCGAGGCGGCCGCGCTGTTCATGCCGGGCGGCGAGGTGCTGAAGGTCGGCGACCGGCTGGTGCAGCCGAAGCTCGCGACGCTGCTGGAGGCGATCGCGCGCGACGGCGCGTCGGCGTTCTACACGGGCGAGTTCGCGCGCCGCGTGGCGGAGAAGACGCGCAGCGTGGGCGGGCTGCTGGATGCGCGCGACTTCGCGGCGTACGCGCCCGCGATGCGTCGTCCGGTGTGCAGCGCGTTCGGGCGCTTCACGGTGCTCGGCGCGCCGTCGCCGGTGGCGGGGGCGTCGATGGCGGAGCTGTTGCAGCTGGCCGAGCGGAGCGGGCTGACGCGGATGGGCGATCCGACGCGCGACACCGCGAGCGCGGTGCGGCTGGCGGACGCGGTGCGCGTGAGCGTCGCGGACCGCGCGCTGCTGCGCGGGCATCCGGAGTGGGCGCCGGGCCCGGTGCGCGGGCTGTCGAGCGCCGCGTTCGCGGGGACGCGCGTGGCGCTGGTCGGCCAGCCCGTGCGCGACACGTTGGCGCGCGGCGACGCGTGGGCGCAGGAGAACGTGGCGGTGGAGGCGCGGTGCGCGGCGCTCGATCCGTATCCGGCGACGGCGCGTCCCGCTTCCTCTGCACCCGGTGATGCCGACGCTGCGTCCGACGCGTTCGACCACGAGGCGAACGGGAGCCAGACGTCGCACCTGGTGGTGATCGACGCCGAGCGGAACGCGGTGTCGCTGACGTCGAGCGTGGGGGTGCTGTTCGGGTCGGGCGTCTACGCCGAGGGGATCTGGCTCAACTCGAGCGGGAACCTGTTCGGGCGCGGGGAGCGGGCGCCGGGGCGGAAGCCGGGGAGCGCGCTGACGCCGACGCTGATGCTGGAGGGCGACCGCGTGCGCTTCGGGTTGGGCGCGGGTGGCGCGGCGTACATCCCGACCGCTGTCGGTCAGGTCGCGCTGCGCATCGCGGGGTGGGGGCAGGAGCCGTATGCGGCGCTGCAGGCGCCGCGGCTGCAGCCGTCGGCGATCGGGCGGGCGCTGGAGATCGAGCAGGGGTTCGCGCTGCCTGTGTATGGCGCGCTACGCTCGCACGGCTATGTCGCCACGAACCGCGTCGCGAATCTGCAGTTCGCCGGGGTGCACCTGTTCTGGGTGCGGCCCGATGGCGTGATCGTCGGGGCGGCGGATCCGCGCAGGGATGGGGTGGCGGTGGGGTACTGATGAAATTTCAAGCGCACTTGGTCTCCGGGCTTCACGGCCTAAGGTGGCCGCTCTTCTACCGGCTGTGTCGCTCTAGCCCAACGTGCGTTGGGCCGTCAACTCACGTCTACTCTCGCGCGATCACATGACCACGATCCCCAGGCATGTACTTGAACAACTGAGCATTCCAACTCGGTACGAGAAACTGATCGAACGTGTTGGCTCAGACGTGGTCAAACTCCTTACGCCACCGGACGGGAACATCGAAGCGTTCCGAAAAGTCGCGGTTGCGGCGGCACAGACAGGCGAGGGGCTCTTAGTTCCATGCTACGGGGAAACAGGCACCGGAAAGACGACGCTCGCAGAAAGTCTGTCGTTCTTTCTGCCTGGGCTCTTCACGCCGACTGCAACGCACCAAGGTCTCATCACATACGACGCGCTGAGTGCGGTGGTCGACCGGCTGCGTCGTGAGACGCCACCGTTAAAAGGCCAGCTCATCCCGCTAAACATCGATCATCGTGAGGGCGCACCACCCACGGATGAGGAGCTAGCAAGCATCAAACGGTTTCTTCGGACCTCTCAAGTTCCATGCGTTGTTCTCTGGCTTGAGACTGACCTGCGCCGGGCACAGGAGGTCGCAGAGCGGTATACGAGTATCACGGGCAGGGCGATTATCGACCTCCCCCTAACAGTGACCGGGCCAGCTCGCGAGACCTGGCACGATATCGCTGGTAATACGATCGAACTCTGCAATCCCCTCCCTGAGAAGCAAGTTGGCGAACTCGGGATCGAACCGCGTGACTACGACGTCAGTCGGTTCCCGTCGATCGGCGAGTTTATGAAACGAATCGCCATCGACTTCAGCAACCAGATCATTGAGCATCAGTCTGCAACGAAGAAGCCCGTCACCCTGGTACTCGCATATGTCAGTGAGTCGCTAGATCGTGGTGTGCTGCCGTCGTTTACGCACGGGGGTGAACCGGGGCTCCTAGACTCGCATGCACTACTGAAGTGCACGCCGGAAAGCATGATCGGCAAACGGTGGTCGGCGAAGCGAGGCGTGCTCACTCAGACAATTTTCAGGCTTGATGCTCGGGCCTTCTGGTTTCCGCCGGCTGCAGCGGTCTCAATCCTTCGTCGGTATGGCCCCCAAGAGGTGTCAGCGCTTTTGGAGAGGATTGGCCGATCCAACCCGTCTCCAACAGACGTAAGCAACTACCTGTCGAGATCAGACCTCGGGCGCTTCCTTCTCGGCGACACGGGTACCGCCTACGAGACGCGGGGGCGCCCAGCCGAGGAAGCAAAGGCTGCTCTGGCCAAGGTGGGGAGCGAATACGGCTTCGGGAGCGGAAACGACAAGAAGATGAACGCAGCTTTTCTCGAAGCACTTCTCGCCCTTCTCGAGAGCCAGGACCACCGCGTACGCGCATCGGCTGCGGAGCAAGCGCTTGACTTCTGTGGTGGGATTATTCCTGACAACCAGATTGACCTCGGAGATCGCATCGTCTGCATCGAATACATCTGGCGGTCTGGGGAGGCTCTCGACACGTCTCGGCGATCAGAGGCTGCGCAATACGCATTGCAGAAACTACATAACTATGCTGTGAACCTCGGGTGGACAGCTGCCTAAGTCGTCGCGCCGTGATTTAACGAAGTGTTGTAGCTGACAAACGCGTCGCTCTGCCGACGAACTCTCGCGTTGGTCCAGCCGTCGGCTCCCTAGGGACCTGTCTAGTTCCCGAACTCGTAATCGCTCTGCCGCCACATGACTGCGCCGCACCGGATTGAGCCGGATCGCATCACCAAACCCATGCAGCTTCTCGCTGCGTGGTTGGTGGGCCTCATTATCGTCGATACGGCGTTCTTGACTGCGTCCGCACGGATGTCCGTGGGCAGCTGGGAGCGTGGAGCGCTGGTCGTCGCAGCAATCGCAAATGTGCCTGTCTTCCTCATCGCGCTCTTCTTGCTTCAGACACGCTTCCGGCCCGAGCTGCAGGAGGACTCTTACTACTCACAGTACCTCGACCGAAGAACTAACGAAGTGGTGAGAGTGAGTCGCGACGAGTTCTTCGAGAAGGAGTTGATCGCCATCCGGGCGGAATTGCGACTCTTGGCGGCAGGTTCGCCTGAGGTTGCAGTGCCAGTCGCTTCGCCAGGGGTTTCTGCTCGCACGCTACTAGTGGGTCTCAACAAGGGACTCGACGATTTTGTGGAGATCCGCGCCAGGCTGAAAAATGAGGGCATTCCTCTCAGCGGATTCTTTGGTACTGACGAACCTCCTCGCTACCGCGCCCTTGCATTCGCGCCGAGACTGTCTCTAGCCGAAATGGCGCGCTTTCTCCGGTTGGGCCTCGACATGAAGTTTGTTGGGTACAGCTATATCGAGGATGAAGAGGGTATTCACGAGGATGTGCTGATCGGATCGTATGGCGCCGTTGAATATGAGATTACAGGTGAGCTTGAGGCGCTTCTCTCCAACTCCCCCGAGCCGGTCGACCTGCGGTTTTACGAAGCGCAGCATCACTTCCGGATTCGGTCGAGATGAGCGTGCGTCGTGTTGCTCGATCCAACTACCAGGGCACATTCTGCTGTGATGCGTGCCGTGCGTTGCCTCTGGTGATTGATCTGCGGATCTTCGCTCTAGGGTCGTATGTCTCGGCCGCAATTGTGCTCGGGTGTCAGCTAGTCTCGGGCAAGGAGGCCTACGCCGCGATGGTCGCCGACCCCTAGGTTGTGCGCCACCTCGCCGACGGCTGCGTAGGTATCAACCGCCGGTTGCCTACCGCGCGGTGCCGCGGGTGTGGGCCGACGAGCAGCTACCGCCCGTGCTGGCGCGTTGACTCCGCTAGGTTCCGGTTGTCGAGGCGATGCACACGTTCGAGCGCTGGCTGCTCTGGGCGAGCGACGTCGCCATCCTCGTGGCGGACCGCCCGACGCGACGCTGGTGATCGACGTGCGGCTGACGAACATCGTCCCCGAGAAGGGCGCGGGACACGCGCGGGACCGCCCAGACCCGAGGTGCGCCATGAGCTCGATCGTGCATTCGCAGGCCGCGGACATCCCGTACAACATGACGAGCACCACGTTCGACCTGCCCGGGTACCGCATCGTCGCGAGCCTGGGCGTCGTCCGCGGCGTCGTCGTCCGGTCGCGCTCCCTGCTCGGCACCATCGGCGCCGGCGTGCAGACGCTGTTCGGCGGCAACATCTCGCTGTTCACGGAGCTCGCGGAGCGCACGCGCCAGCAGGCGTTCGACACGATGCTGGTGCAGGCCGAGACGGCCGGTGGCGACGCGGTGATCGGCATCCGCTACGACGCGACCGAGGTGATGCAGGGCGTGACGGAGGTCATCTGCTACGGGACGGCCGTGCGGGTGGAGGAGCTGCCGCGGTGAGCGGATCCCCGTCGTCCGACACGCACACGACGGCGTCCGCGAGCCCCATCCGCTTCGACGACGGCGCGGCGTACGAGCGCTACATGGGCGCGTGGAGCCGCCTCGCCGGCGCGACGTTCCTCGACTGGCTCGCGCCGGCGGGCGGGCTGCGCTGGCTGGACGTCGGGTGCGGGAACGGCGCGTTCACCGCGATGATCGTCGAGCGATGCGCGCCGAACGCCGTGCACGGGATCGACCCGTCGCCGGAGCAGCTGGCGCACGCGCGCACGCGATCCGACGTGGGGGCGGCGGAGCTCACGCTCGGCGACGCGATGGCGCTGCCGTTCCCCGACGATGCGTTCGACGCGGCGGTGATGCCGCTCGTGCTCTTCTTCGTCCCGCAGCCCGCGGTCGGCGTGGCGGAGATGGCGCGCGTGGTGCGGCCGGGCGGGGTCGTGAGCGCGTACGCGTGGGACATGCCCGGCGGCGGCTTCCCGTACGCGCCGGCGGCGGCCGTGCTGCAGGAGTTCGTCGCCGACGTGCCGGGGCCGCCGAGCCCGGAGGCGTCGCGGCTCGACGCGCTGCGCGCGCTGTGGCAGGGGGCCGGGCTCGTGGACGTGGAGACGCACGCGATCACGGTGCGGCGCGCGTTCGACGGCTTCGACGACTACTGGGCGACCGTCCTACTCGGGCCGGCGTTCGGGCGGCTGCTCGGCGCCATCCCGGCCGGCGAGGTCGAGACGTTCCAGGCCGCGCTGCGCGCGCGGCTGCCGGCGGCCGACGAGAAAGAACGGATCGTGATCACGGCGACGGCGAACGCGGTGCGGGGGCGCGTGGCGGCCTGACGGGAAGACGGTAGAATCTCCCCACAGGGCCCGATCGTCCGGGCGCGTCCCGTCTCCGTCGCGTGGCACCATGGCGCATACCGCCGCGTACGTCCGGCTCGGATCGGCAGGCGTGCTCGCCGCCGTCCTCACCGTCGCCGCGTCCGGCTGCGGCGCCCAGGCACCCCCGCGTGCCAGCGCGGCGTCCGGCGTCGACACGTCCGGTATGTCCTCCGGCATGTCGGCGAGCGCGCGGGCGTTCCTCGCGACGCTGGGCGCGGGGCAGCGCGCCGACGCCGCGTTCCCGTTCGACGACGCGGAGCGCACCAAGTGGGCGTACGTGCCGCAGGCGCGCACCGGCATCCCGCTCAAGGCGATGAGCGCCGAGCAGCGCGTGGCGGCGTTCGCGGTGCTCGGCACGGGGCTGAGCGAGCGCGGCACCGGCCTGGCGCGCGGCATCATCGAGCTCGAGGGCATCCTCGGCCAGCTCGAAGGCGTGGTGAGTCGCGTGACGCTCCGGCGCGACCCGGGGCTCTACTACCTGTCGCTCTTCGCCGGGCCGGGCGCGACGCCGCCGTCGGGCTGGCGCTTCGAGGGCCATCACCTCTCGGTGAACGTCACGGACCTCGGCCCGCATGGCCAGGTCGTCGCGCCGCTCTTCATGGGCGCGAACCCGGCCCGCGTCCCGAGCGGCCCGAAGGCGGGGCACCGGCTGCTCGCCACGGAGGAGGACGTCGCCTTCGCGCTGCTGCAGCTGCTCGACGCGAGCCAGCGCGCCCGCGCCACGATCGCCGCGCAGACCTACGGCGACATCGTCACGAGGAACGTCCCGAAGGTGGACCCGATGGCGTTCGCGGGGCTCCCCGCGGCCGAGATGACGGCCGGGCAGCAGCGGCAGCTGCGGCGGCTGCTCGACGTGTACGCCGGCCGGATGGCGGACTCCGCGGCCCGGCGGCAGCTGCGGCGCATCGAGGAGGTCGGCTTCGGGCGGCTCCACTTCGCCTGGGCGGGCGCGCACCGACCCGGCAGCCCGCACTACTACCGCATCCACGGGCCGACCGTGCTGGTGGAGTACGACAACTCGCAGAGCAGCGCGAACCACATCCACACGGTGTGGCGCGACCTGGAGAACGACTTCGGCGGCGACCTGCTGCGGCGGCACTACGCGCGGCAGCCGCACCGGGAGTGATCCGGCGGCTTCGCGACTGGGGGTGAGCTCACCAGCCGCGAGGCGGCGCGGGGATGTGCGGGGTCGACGCGATCCAGACGTCGCCGCGCAGCCGACGGAGGTGGTCGTGGGGCAGCGGCAGCTGCAGCGCGCGCGCGAACCGCGGCGCCGGCTGGGAGGGGCGGCGCACGCGCGGCGTGCCGGTGACGAGCAGGTGGAAGAGGACGCGGACGAGCACGGGGCGGTGCGGGTTCGGCGGTGACGCGTGGCTGCGAGGTCCCGCGGCGAGGGACAGTATCGCGTGCACTGCGCGAGACGCGCGCCGGGACGTCGCATACACCCGGAGCGGGCGGGTGTGGCGCCTGCCGCCGCGGAGGCACCTTGCCGCTTCGTTAACCGGGCCGTACTGTGGCTTCCTCGCCGATCCAGAGCCGATGACGGCCGGGTGGCGAGTCGTGCACCGCGTGCGCGCCATCTCCGGTGCCCGCCAACCTCGCAGCCATTCCGCGCGTCGGTCCAGGCGTCTTCCCGCGCGCTGTGGGGCGCGATGTCGCCGCAGCGGTCATGCCGGCACGCGATCGCGTGCGGTCGACGTCGGGCACGTGCAGGCGCGCCGTACATCCCTGACCGCCATCGGCCAAAGCGCGCTGTGCATCGCGCGTTGGGTGCAGGCGCCGCAGCTGCAGCCGTCGGCGATCGGGCGTGCGCTCGAGATCGAGCAGGGGTTCGCGCTGTCGGCCTATGGGGCGCTGCGCTCACACGGCTATGTCGCCACCAATCGTGTCGCGAATCTGCAGTTCGCGGGGGTGCACCTGTTCTGGGTGCGGCCTGATGGTGTGCTCGTGGGCGCGGGGGATCCGCGCAGGGATGGGGTGGCGGTGGAGTACTAGCCCAATGCCGAGCTTTGGACTTCCGGCGGTGATTCGCACCTGCGTAGTGCGTTCTCTCTTGAACTGGTAAGCGGTTTGACGCTAAGCACTCATCAAAAGCTTGTTGCGCGTCCAAGCAATCTGTTGCGCGCTTGGCAATGGATTCTCTCGAATCCGGATCGCGCCTACAAGCGCTACTTCGGCCCCCTGTACCGGGCATATGCACTCGCAGCGCCAGACTTTCTTGCTGATCTTCGGCAACGACTGCTTACTAACAGTTACGAGCCCAGTCACGCAATCAAGTTGTACTTTCCGAAGCCCTCAGGACTTCAGCGGCCCTTTACGCTGCTGACGGTTGAGGATCAGGTAGTCTATCAGGCGTATGCCAACGTCGTCGCTGAGAAGCTCGATCGGAAGGTGCGCGGTCGCTACAATCGACTGACATTCGGCCACCTCTACGCAGGTGCGAACAGTCCGTGGTTCTATCGCGATTGGCGGCGCTCGTACAAACTGTACGGGAATGCCATGCGCCGTGCCTTTGCGGGTGGATACCGATACGCCGCCTCGTTCGATCTGACTGCATGCTACGACACTATCGATCACACGGTCTTGACGCATTTGCTTGCCGACATCGGCTTGGATGCAGAGTTCTGTGACGATCTGTGCTTTTGTCTCGGTCGATGGACCGAGGCGGCAGGCGGAAGAAAGCCTCTGTATCACGGCCACGGCATTCCGCAGGGACCCCTCTCCTCGGGTATGCTCGCGGAGGTTGTGCTCAAATACTTCGATGACGCCAAGCGACCGCACGGCGTCCGCTACTTTCGGTACGTAGATGACATTAGGCTCTTTGCCGCAGACGAAGCTGCGTTGCGCAGTGAGCTAGTAAAGCTCGACCGTCGCAGTAAAGAAGTGGGACTATTTCCGCAGAGTGCGAAGATCCGCCTTCATCGAGTGCGGAACATCGAGGACGAGATCAAATCGATCAGTGTTCCTCCAGAGTCAGTTGTGTCGAGCGCGCCAGTTGTCATGCGGGATGTCTGGCAACGCCTGAAAGAACTGACTGCGCGATACCAGGTCGCGGATGTTTCACGCTTCAAATTTGTGCTCGGGTTCGCGGAACCCAACGCCGCGCTTGCTCGACGTTTGCTGCGGGTTCTAGAGCACCAGCCGGACCTGTTCTCGTCCGTTTTCGCGCACCTGATGAAGTACCGGCGCCTTTCCAAGCGCGTGTCTGCGGATTGTGTCGCCCTGCTCGAAGCGAACGCGCTGTATTGCTCCTTCTCTGCAGGTCTCATTCGAGTCCTGAACGGCCGCGTCCACAGTTCATCTTGTGATCGGGTCGTCCGTTTTGCCAAAGCGCGCCTGAACGGGGCTTTGGCAACGAGCGACCACGAACTTCGGGCTGAAGCGGCGAATGTGTATCTTGCAAGTGGACGTGCGACGGATCGTCAAGTTCGATTCCACGCAAACTGGCAGCGAAGTTGGTGGGTGAGGGCCAACGTAATTGCGCACGCCGATCAGCGGACTATTGGCCACAGTGCGTTCGATGCCGTAGTGCAGCAGTCGATACGCGACTCGGTTGCTGATGTCGCACTTGTCGGTGTCGAACTGCTTCTGACGCACAAGCTGGCTTATCAGCCGCCGCTGAAGTCGATTCACCCGGCGGCTCAACTGGTTCTGCGTCGAGCGGGCAGAATTGGACGAGTCTCGACCACGCACTGCGCAATCACTCGCGCCATGACGGATGTGCTCGGGCGCGGTGTCACCCATGTTCGCTGGCGCCGCATCTTTGATGCGAAATCCTACCGCTTAATGCTTCCGCGTGTTGCCGTGTGGCGCGCATACAGCACAACAGACCCAACCGCATGGGTAAGTCTCACCGACACGGTGAACGAGATTGTGCTCAGTGCGTTGTTTGGTCATGACCCATCGATCGGCGTGTACACGATCGGCAAGATCGGCAGCGTTCTAGGCTCACCAAATTCGCGGTTTGCGCGGAAATACCCGCTGATGTATCAAGCGGCAGAGGCGTTTCATGAACTGCGGCTTCAGGCCGACCTGGTGCATCCTGTCACCAAGGCAACCCAACGCCCCACTCGCCGGATCAGGTATAAAGAGATGAAGCCCCTCAAGCGTCTGCTCGCAGACGGCTACAGCGAACTTTGGCTGAAATGGTGAGCCCGATGGGTTATACATGCCCGAGCAAGGTGACTGCGATCTGTCTTCGCGCAACGAGCTGCGACCACTGAATTGTGACTATGCGGCTTTGTGGAATTCGCTTTAGGCGTAGGTGCCGAAGCCGGCGCAACCGCCATCCGCAGCGTATGCACAATGCGGCGCGTCCACTTCACTGAATTCCACGAAGCTGATAAGTGGAAAGCAACTGACGACACTTCGCGCATGACACGAGACTTTCCCCAGATCAACACCGACCGCCTCCTCCTCCGCGCCTTCGCCCAGCGCGATTTCGATGCCTACGCCGCGATGGTCGCCGACCCGGAAGTCATGCGCCACCTCGCCGACGGCCGCCCGCTGAACCGCTTCGACGCCTGGCGGCAGATGGCGATGTTCGCCGGCCACTGGTCACTGCGCGGCTTCGGCGTGTGGGCCGTCGAGGAGCGCAGCACGGGGGAGTTCATCGGCCGCATCGGCTGCTTCCAGCCCGAGGGCTGGCCGGAGTTCGAGATCGCCTACACGCTCGCCCGCCACGCGTGGGGCAAGGGCTACGCGCGCGAGGGCGCGGCCGCGGCGCTGAAGTACGCGCGCGAGACGCTCGGTCGCACGTCGATCGTCAGCATCATCCGCCCCGACAACGCCGCCTCCATCCGCGTCGCAACGTCGCTTGGCGCGGTGCCGGACGGAGAAGTCGAGTTCTTCGGTGCACCCGCGGTGCTTTACCGCTATCCGCCGGTGCAGTGTTAGCGCCAGTCCACGGCGGTTGCCACACTGCACGCTACGCGATCGAATCGCCGTAAGTGCACTCGATCCGGCTCGGATCTAGGAGGCGCGCATCGGGCGACTCTCCCGGCAGCTCTCCTCACTCACTGGCCAGCCCCACAATGAGCGAGACAAACATCCGCCTCAACGGCGAACACATCAAGATCACGATCAGTGGCCCGTCGACCCGCTTCTCGGGCGTTGATCTTCACACAGCCGCCATCTCGGAGCTGATTGAGCAGGCCGACACGAACTTCGAGGAGAAGCTGAACGATCACGATGCGGCAGGCGAGTTCTACGCCTCCGTGCTCACAGCCATCGCAGATCGATATGCTTCGGATTGTGAGGAGTTCGGTGTCGTTCTAAACCGGGATCGGCTGTCCGTCGCTCAGGTGATCCGGCGACTACTGACCGACCTTAAGGCGCGCGGCGTTCTCTGAGACGTCTCGCTCGGCGGCGCGCCCCGCACTGGCGTGCCTCCTGCCTCTCCCGCCGCTCCCAGCCACAGGAGCAGCGCCGAGATGTCGCACCGTCCCACGTCCGCCCGCTTCCGCACCGGCCTCGCGACCGCCGGCCTCCTCCTCGTCGCGCCGCTCGTCCCGGCCGCGCTGCACGCGCAGACGCAGCGCCAGCTCGACGTCCACGGCAGCTATCAACGCGGCACGACCACCGAGTCCAACGCGTGGGGCGCGGGCGCGCAGGTCCAGCTCGTCTTCGGCCCCTCCTCGGCGCCCGTCCGGCTCGGGACCTCGCTCGGCGGCGACGCGCTGCGCCCCGAGGGCGGCGGGTCCATGCAGTGGAACGCGTCGCTCGACGCGGTCGCGCAGTTCGGCGGCGGCGCGGCGGTGACGCCCTACGTCGGCGGGAGCGTCGGCGCGAACTGGAGCACCGGCGACGAGGCCCAGTGGAGCGGCGCGCGCGGCGGGCTCGAGACGATGGCCGGCGTCCAGGTGAAGCTCGGCGCGTCCGACAAGGCACCGAGCCTCAAGCTCGAGGAGCGCTTCGGCTACGTGCGCGGCCAGGAGCACACGCTCGGCACGCGCGTCGGGATCGTGCTGTCGTTGTAGACTCGCGTCCGCGCGCGCACGGGCGCATCCTCCCGCATGCCCACGCCCTTCGAGAGCGCCCAGCTCAACCTCCAGCTCTACGAGCTCCGTCGCGAGCCCGCGCTGCGCGAGGCGCGCGCCTGGTTCACGATGGAGTTCACGCCCGAGTCGTTCGCCGAGCTCGTGGCCGTCGCCGGCGGTGCGCGCAACGCCAGCTTCCGCATGGTCCTCGGCTACTGGGACATGGCGGCGTCGATGGTGACCAGCGGCGCGATCGATGGCGACGCCTTCCGCGCCGCGCACGGCGAGATCTTCCTCGCGCTCGCGAAGATCCACCCCTTCCTGGCCGAGCTGCGCGAGGCGTCGGGCGAGCCTGACTTCTGCCGGCACCTGGAGGCGGTGGTGATGGCCGCGCCCGAGGCCGAGTCGATCCTCACGCGCCGTCGCGCGGCCGCGCTCGCCCACGCCCGGCAGCGCGCGAGTCAACCGCCCGCGCTGGACTGACGCGCACGACGGTCCGCACCGTCGCCGGTGCGCGGCTTGCGACGCCCGCGCGCATGTCCGAACGCATGCGCGCCATCGTCCTCCCGCGCCACGGCGGCCCCGACGTCCTGGAGCTTCAGGAGCTCGACCGTCCCACACCCGCCGACCACGAGCTGCTCGTGCGCGTCGTCGCCTCCGGCACCAACCCGGTCGAGGCGAAGATGCGGCAGAACGCCGCCTGGGCCGGCCTCACGCCGCCGTTCGTGCTCGGCTACGACGCCTCGGGCGTCGTCGAGGCGGTCGGCGCCAGCGTGCGCGACTTCGCGGTCGGCGACGAGGTCTACTACACGCCCGAGATCTTCGGCAACACGCGCGGCAGCTACGCCGAGTACAACGCCGTGCCCGCGGCGATCGTCGCGCGCAAGCCGCGGAGCATGTCGCACGAGGAGGCCGCCGCCGTCCCGCTCGCGGGCGGCACCGCGTGGGAAGGGCTCGTGCGCCGGCTGCAGGTGCGGCCCGGCGAGACGGTGCTGATCCACGGCGGCGCCGGCGGCGTCGGCTCGTACGCGGTGCAGATCGCGAAGGCGATGGGCGCGCGCGTCCTCGCCACCGCCGGCGCGCGCAACCAGCAGGTCCTGCGCGACCTCGGCGCCGACGTCGCCATCGACTACGCGAGCGACGACGTGGCGGCGGTGGCGCGCGCGGAGACGAATGGCGCCGGCGTGGACGTCGTGTTCGACACCGCGGGCGGCGACAACATCCAGAAGAGCATCCCCGCCACGCGCCCCTTCGGCCGACTCGCGACGATCCTCACGCCCACGGGCACGCTCGCGGGGCTCTCGTCGAAGAACCAGACGCTGCACGGGATCTTCCTCATGCGCGAGGGCGAGCGGCTGCGCGAGATGGCGCGGCTCATCGACCAGGGGAAGCTGCGCTCGCTCGTCGACCGCGTGCTCCCGCTGGCCGACGTGCGCGAGGCGCACGAGCGGCTCGACTCGGGGCACGGCACGGGGAAGATCGTCTTGCGCGTATCGGAGAGCTGAGCGTGGCGACCGCGACGCTCTTCACGCCGCTGCACGTCGGCTCCGTCACGCTGCGCAACCGTATCGTCATCGCGCCGATGTGCCAGTACTCCGCGGTCGACGGCCGCATGACCGACTGGCACCTGATCCACCTCGGCCACCTCGCGCTGTCGGGCGCCGCGCTGCTCACCATCGAGGCGACGGCGGTCGTCCCCGAGGGGCGCATCACCTACGGCGACGTCGGCCTGTGGGACGACGCCACCGAGGAGGCGATGGGCCGCGTCCTCGAGAGCGTGCGCCGCTGGTCGGACATGCCGATCGCCATCCAGCTCGCGCACGCGGGCCGCAAGGCGTCGAGCGAGGTGCCGTGGAAGGGCGGGCACCACCTCGCGCCCGACCACCCGAACGGCTGGCAGACGGAGGCGCCGTCGGCGCTCGCGTACGACGCGAGCTGGCACGCGCCCACCGCGCTCGACGACGAGCGGATGGCGCGCCTGCGCGACGCCTTCGCGAACGCGGCCCGCCGCGCCGCGCGACTCGGCATCGACGCGGTGCAGGTGCACGGCGCGCACGGCTACCTGCTGCACCAGTTCCTGTCGCCGCTCGCGAACCAGCGCACCGACGCCTACGGCGGCTCGCTGGAGAACCGCATGCGCTTCCCGCTCGAGGTCTACGACGCGGTGCGCGCGGCCTTCCCCGCCGAGCGCCCGGTGACGATGCGCGTCTCGGGCACCGACTGGGCGGACGGCGGATGGGACGTGGAGCAGACCGTCGCCTTCGCGCGCGCGCTGGAGGCGCGCGGCTGCTCGGCCGTGCACGTCTCCAGCGGCGGGCTCACGCCGCGCCAGCGCATCCCCGTCGGCCCGAGCTACCAGGTGCCGCTCGCGCGCGCGGTGAAGCAGGCGACCGCGATGCCGGTGATCGCGGTGGGGCTCATCACGGAGTTCGAGCAGGCGGAGGCGATCGTCGGCACGGGCGACGCGGACCTGGTCGCGATCGCGCGCGCCGTCCTCTACGACCCGCGCTGGCCCTGGCACGCGGCGGCGCACTTCGGCGCGCGCGTGCGCGCGCCGAGCCAGTACCTGCGCTCACAGCCCCATCGCCACCGCGACCTGTTCGACGTCGGCGAGTGACGGCTACCGTCCCGCGCCCTCGCCCAGGGTGACGAGCAGCTCGTCCAGCTGATCGAACGACTCGCCCATCGCGTCGACCGCTCCGGTGCCGGCCGCGTCGAGCGCTTCCTTCGACGGATGGCGCTCGGTGAGGACCACCCGCGTCCGGCCGCCCTGCTCCTCGAAGGTCACCGTGGTGACGGGCCCGCCCTCGCCGCCCTCCTCGTTGGTCCACGCGAGGCGCGAGTGCGGCTGCACCTCGACGTACGTGCCGAAGAACGCGACGGGCTCGGGGTCGTGCGCGAACACCAGGCGGTACTGGCCGCCGACGCGCGCATCGATCTCGCACGACAGCAGCGTCATGCCCATCGACTTCGGCACCCACCAGCGCTGGAACAGCTCGGCCCTGGTGAACGCCTCGAACACGAGGCGCGCCGGGCCGTTGATGGTCCGCGTGACGACCACCTCGCGGTCCGACGTCCGTTCCACCGTGGTGCGGTGCTTCACGGGGCCGAGCTCACTTCCGACGCCTGCGCTCATCGCTCCTCTCCTGTCGTGTGAGTTCCTCGACGACCTGCTCCAGCTCGTCGAAGCGCGCGTCCCAGAGCTGGCGGTAGCGCTCGAGCCACGCCGTCTCCTCCTCCAGCCGGCGCGGGCCCAGCCGGCACGTCCGCACGCGCCCGATCTTCCGCGTGGTGACGAGCCCCGCCTGCTCCAGCACGCCGACGTGCTTCTTCATGCCCGTGAGCGTCATCCGGAACCGCTCGGCGAGCTCCGTGATCGACGCGTCGCCCCGTCCGAGCTGCTCCAGCACGCCACGCCGCGTGGGGTCCGAGAGCGCGGCGAACGCCGCATCGAGCCGGGTCGTCATATACTGAACCACATGGTACAGTATTTAACCCGGGGTGCGCGGCATGCAAGGGGTCCGGTGAAGCCGGTCAGGAACCGTCCACTCGGGAGGCCCCATGGCGAAGTGTGAGGTCTGCGGGAACGACTACTACCTCGCGTTCCAGGTGATCGCCGCCGGCGCGACGCACACGTTCGACAGCTTCGAGTGCGCGATCCACAAGCTCGCGCCGGTGTGCGCCCACTGCGGCTGCAAGGTCATCGGCCACGGCATCGAGGCGAACGGCACCTTCTACTGCTGCGCCCACTGCGCGCACATGCAGGGGGCGACGCAGATCCGCGACAACGCCGCGCACGCGAGGCCCGACTAGGGCACCCGCACCGCGAGCGCGCGCCCCGCGTACGCCGCCGGCGACACGCCGCGCACCGTCGTGCGCACGCGCGCGCGGCCCGTCGGCACGGTGACCTCGACGTCCACGCGCGCCATCGTCGCCAGCCCAACGTGCACGGGCATGTCGCTCTGCGCGTCGTAGCCCGAGCCGGCGTCGGTCCACCGCGTCGCGAGCAGCCGGCGCGTGCCCGCCGCGTAGACGCGCACCTCCGCGCCCGCGGGGCCCGGCTTCCCACGCGCGTCGAGCACGCGCACCTGCAGCGACCGCCGCGCGACGGCCCCGGGCAGCACGTTGCGCAGCAGCGCGTGCGGCATGTCCGCGCGCGTGCCCGCCAGCGCGAGGTCGAGCGCGCCGTCGCCGTCCACGTCCGCCCACTGCACGCCGTGGCTCGCGTTCAGCGCGAGGACGTTCGGCGGCGTGCGGTCCGCGAAGCCGCGCGCGCCGTCCGTCTTCTGCATCAACAGCCAGTCGCGCCAGCTCTCGGTGGCCGAGACGGTGCCGTTGACGTAGAGGTCGAGGCGGCCGTCGTGGTCCACGTCCGCCGGCGCGCACGTGTCGTGGCGCCCCTCCACCGCCACGCCCCACTCGGCGCTCACGTCACTGAACTTTCCATCGCGCGCGCCGAGCAGGAGGCCGTTCTTTCCGTAGTTCGCGAGGATGAGGTCCGCGACGCCGTCGCCGTTCACGTCGGCCACGCACGGGCGCACGCTCCCCTGGGTGGCGACGCCGACGGCGCGGCCGCCGCCCGCGAGGCCGAGCGAATCCGCGCGATCGACGAAGCGCTTTCCCGAGCCGTCAGGCGAGGGACCGTTGACGAAGAAGCCGTTCGCGTCGCCGTCCTGGTTCGCGACGTACAGGTCGAGGTCTCCGTCCTGCTGCCAGTCGAACCAGACCGCGCCGACGCTCTTCCGCGGGTCGGCGAGGCCGAGCGAGTCCGCGACGTCGGTGAAGACGCCGCGCGCGTTGCGGAACAGCATGTTCGGCCGGTCGCGGAACGCCACGAACAGGTCGCGGTCCCCGTCGCCGTCGACGTCGACCCACGCGGGCTGCCGCACCGCGCCGCCGTCCACGGTCAGCCCGCTGGCGGCGGTGACGTCCTCGAAGCGGCCGCCCGCGTTGCGATAGAGCCGCAGCACGCTCCCCGCGCCCGCGACGGGCGTGAAGCCCACGAGCAGGTCGGGATCGCCGTCCGCGTCGTAGTCGCCCCACGCCGCCGCGCGCGTCGGCCGCGCGTCCGCGATGCCCCACGCGCCCGCGACGTCGCGGAACGTCCCCTTCACGTTCTCGTACAGGCGGTTGGGCGTCCCGTTGAAGCCGACGAACAGGTCGAGGTCTCCGTCGCCGTCCACGTCGGCGAAGGCGTTCGTCAGCGCGCCGCCGGCGGCGAACGTCTCCGGCTGCAGCGGCTCGAAGCGCGGCGCGTCGGCCGGCTGCAGGGGGAGTGCGAGCAGCAGCGGCAGCAGCGCGGCGAGCAGTGGGCGATGGCGCATGGGAGCGGTGGCGGAAGGAGGGCCGACGGCGCAAGATGGACGCGCGCGCGCCGTGCGGACAGCGCGCTCCCCCCCCGCTCGCGCTCCGATGGAGGGGACGTCCACCCGTACCTCGCCGAGGTGCCCATGCCCGTGCGTCCGCCCTCCCGACTCCTCCGTCGCGCGCTGCCGCTCGCCGGCGCGGCGCTGCTCCCGCTCGCGGCGCCGGCATCGGCGCATGCGCAGGCGCCGGCACCGCCCGCCGACAGCGTCCGCGCCGCCGTCGACCGCGTCTTCGCGCGCGCGCAGTGGACCGCGCCCGATGGTCCCGGGTGCGCGGCCGCGGTCGCGCGCGACGGCCGCGTCGTCCACGAGGGCGGCTACGGTGCCGCGAACCTCGAGACCGGGACGCCCATCACGCCCGCCTCGGTCTTCCACCTCGCCTCGGTGTCGAAGCAGTTCACCGCGGCCGCCATCCTGCTGCTCGAGAAGGACGGCAAGCTCTCGCTCGACGACGACGTGCGGAAGCACCTGCCCGAGCTCCCCGACTACGGGCACCGCATCACCATCCGCCACCTGCTGACGCACACGAGCGGGCTGCGCGACCAGTGGGACCTGCTGGCGATCGCGCGCGGCCGCTTCGAGGAGAACCGCATCACCGAGTCGGACGTGCTGGAGATCGTGGCGCGGCAGAAGGCGCTCAACTTCGTGCCGGGCAGCGAGTACCTGTACAGCAACACGGGCTACACGCTCGCGGGCACCATCGTGCGGCGCGTCAGCGGCCAGTCGCTCCGCGACTTCGCGGAGGCGCGCATCTTCAGGCCGCTCGGCATGACGCGGACGCAGTTCCAGGACGACTACACGCGCGTCATCGTGAACCGGGCGGCCGGCTACGCGCGGCGCGCGGACGGGCAGTGGCACGTCAGCCTTCCGAACTACGACACGTACGGCGCGACGAGCCTCTTCAGCACCGTCGGCGACCTGCTGCGCTGGCAGGCGAACCTCGTGACGCCCACCGTCGGCGACTCGGCCATGGTGCGCGAGATGACGACGCTCCGCACGCTCGCCAACGGCGACACGAGCGCCTACGGCTACGGGCTGGTGGCCGAGCGGCACCGCGGCGCGCGCATCGTCAGCCACGGCGGCGCCGACGCGGGCTACCGCACCTGGCTCGGCCGCTTCCCCGAGCACGGCCTCGACGTCGTGGTGCTGTGCAACGCGGCCAGCAGCAACCCGGCCGCGCTCGGCCGCGCGGTCGCCGACGTCTTCCTGCCGGCGACGCTCGCGGCGTCGCAGCCGCCGATGCCGCCTACGGTGACGCTCGCGCCCGCGCAGCTGCGCGCGCTGGCGGGCGCGTTCGTGCACCCCGTCACCGGCGCGATGAACGTCATCTCGCTCCGCGGCGACTCGCTGATCGCGGGGCGCACCGCGGGGCCGGTGCTGGTGCCGATCGGCCCGCGCCGCTTCCGCGCGCGCGGCCAGCCGGTGGAGTTCGAGTTCCTGGAGGACGGCAGCGTGCGCGAGCACGGCATCGGCTGGCCGGCGCGCACGCCGGTGACGTGGCGGCGGACCACGATCGTGCAGCCGACCGCGGCGCAGCTGGCGGAGTACGCCGGCACCTACCATAGCGAGGAGCTGGGCGCGACGTACACGGTCACGGTGCGCGACACGGCGCTCGTCCTGAAGACGCGGTGGGGATCGGACGACGTGCTGCGGCCCGCCTACGCGGACGCGTTCGCGGGGCCGTACCTCGCGCAGTTCACGCGCACGCGCGGGAAGGTGGACGGGATGCTGCTGTCCACCGGGCGCGTGCGGAAGGTGGCGTTCGTGCGGACCCGCTGAGCCGGCGCCGGTCGACGCCGCACACCTACCAGAACACGCGCCGCAGCCCCGTCGCGTCGTGGCGGCGGATGCGCCACCAGATCACCAGGCCGCTCACCGTCAGCGCCAGCAGCGCGAGCGCCCACCCCATCGCCATCACCAGCCCGCCGTCGCCGAACGCCTCCCCGCTGTGCAGGCGGTAGAGCAGCGGCTTGTCGGCGTACGCGGTCTCCGAGACGATGCTCCCGGTGCGCGCGTCGACGACGAACTTCCGGTCCTCGCCGCCCGTGGGGCGCCCGGTGTAGAGCGTCACGGTCGGCTGGTCGCCCTTGAACTGCAGCTCGACGCGGTCGATGGGCGCGCCCGCGCTGCGCGCACCCACGGCGGCGACGGCGCGCGCCAGCGGGTCGGCCCAGGCGCTCGCGGGCGACTGCACGGTCACGGGGCTCACGAGGTCGCGCGTGCGCTCGCGGAGCGCCTCCTCCTCGCCGAAGAACTCCGTGCCCGCCACGAGGAAGCCGGTCGCGGCGACCCAGAGCAGGAAGATCGCGGCCGGGAAGCCGATCCATCGGTGCCACCGCCGCCACGCGGCCACGCTGCGCGCCATGCTGTCGTCGCTCTCGGATGGGAATCGTCGCGCGCCCACGCGGCGGCGACACCGATCAACGCACGCGGAGCGGGCGACGTTGAGACGCGCGGGACCCGAACAGCAGACGGCATTGCAGGGATGAGATCGGACAAGATCTGATAACGACGGATGGCTCCGTGTGGTGCGAGGTTCCTCGCAGTCCATCGGAGCCATCCGTCGTTATCAGATCTTCTCGGACGTTCATCCTTGCTGCCGTTGCCGTTCGGGTCCGGCGCGCCGTGCACTGGTCGGCGAACCGGGGACTACGGATGCTCCGGATGAGACGGATCATGCGGATCGCTCCGTGTGGCGCATGGGACGTCGCCGCCGCGGGGAGCGATCCGGAAGATCCGCCAGATCCGAATGATCCGTAGTCCCTCCGAGTAGTTCGTGCAGGCCGGGTGCGACGTCGGACGCCGAGGGCACGGAGCACAAGGATCCGCAGCCCGCAGCCCGCACCTACCCCGCCATCGAGCGCGCGCTCGGCCCGCCGTCACCTGCGAGCGGGGGCAACTGGAGCCCGAGCCGCCGGTGCGCTGAGGCGCCCGAGGATGGGCGCGCACAGCCGCGTGAACTCTCGGTCGGTGGAGAGCATCGCCGAGCGCAGGTCGGGGCGCCGCCGCAGCGCCTCGCGCGCGGCCGCCAGCGCCGGCTCCATGCGCCCCTGCGCACACGCGACGCGTGCGAGGTCGAAGTATCCGTAGCCGTAAGTCGAGTCGGCCGACAGCCCGCGACGGATCGTCGCCGCCGCCTCGTCCAGGCGCCCCGCCCTGAACTGCGCGTAGCCCTTGAGGTTGAGCAGGTACGCGTTCGACGGGTCGGTCCGCAGCGCCTCGTCGTACGCCCGCACGGCGGCGTCGTACTGCGCGGCGTGGAACAGGTTGATCGCGGCGCGCGCGGCCTCCAGCGACGCACGCAGCTGCGCCAGGCTGTCGCGCGTCGCCCCGAGGCGCGCGTTCGCTGCCCGCAGGGCGACCAGGCTCGATTCGGCCCGGGCGCGCTGCAGCGTCGCGGCGCGCGCGCTCGCCATCGCCTGCGTGGCCTGCGCGGACGCCCACAGCGCGAGCGCCACGAAGAAGAGCGCCGGCACGAAGGTCAGCAGCGTCAGGCGGCGGCCCACCGCGCGCCGCCGCCGCGCGATGCGCTCGAGCGTGGCGTCGAGGTCTGGCATCTCCGGCGCGACGGTCATGTCAGAGTCCCAGCGTCCGGTCGTAGAGGCGCTCGACGCGCTCGGAGAGCTTCGCGAGCTCCGCCGGCGGCACGTCGGTGAGGGGAGCGCTGGCGCGCTCGAAGTCGCTCAGGAGCTGCGCGAGCGCGCCGAGCCGCGCCTTCGTGCCATAGAGGTCGTTCAGCCGCACCGACGACAGCGACGCGATGAAGCCGCCGCCGAGCGTGAGCAGCCACTTCCAGTAGTCCGTCAGCAGCACGCCGGTGAGCAGGGAGCCGGTCGTGATCAGCGCCAGCCCGACGATGCCGAGGGCCGCGATCAGCCGGACCTGGTCGACGTACTTCCGACGCTCCGTCTCGGTCAGCTCGGTCAGGAAGCGGCGGCCGGCGGCGGGGTCCATGCGCCAAGATGGGGGCGTCCGCACCCTGCCAGCCAGACCGCCGGCGGCGCGTTCGACAGCGCTCTGGCCGCGCCGTACGTTCTCGTCCGCGAGTCCCCTCCGCTCCGCCTCCGACGCGATGTCCGCCATGACGCACCGCCGCCTGCTCACGCCCGCGCTCCTCTCCACCGCGATCGCCGCCTGCGCCGGCCGCACGACGGCTGGCGGCGCCGACGCGCCCGCACCGTCCAGCGCCCCGCGCGTGGGCCCCGCCAGCGGCTCGGTGGTCGTCGTCGGCGGCGGCCAGCAGGGCCCCGAGGTCCTCGGCCGCTTCATCGAGCTGGCGGGCGGGCCCGACGCGCTGATCGCCGTGGTGCCGACCGCGGGCGGCGACTCGATCGACCCCAACGCCGACGGCTCGCGCGCCTTCCGCGCCGCCGGCGCGCGCAACGTCGTCGTCTACCACACCACCAGCAAGGCGGTCGCCGACGCCGACAGCTTCGCCGCCAAGATCGCCGACGCGCGCGGCGTCTGGTTCGGCGGCGGACGGCACTTCCGCCTCGTCAACAGCTACATGGGGACGAAGTCGCAGCGCGCGTTCGAGGCGGTGCTCGCGCGCGGCGGCGTGGTGGGCGGCTCGTCGGCCGGCGCGACGATCCTCGGCGACTACATGGTCCGCGGCGCGCCGTCGAACGACAACCGCATCATGAACCACCCGCAGTACCTGAAGGGCTTCGCGTACCTGCGCGGCGTCGCCATCGACCAGCACGTCGTCGCGCGCGAGCGGCTCCCCGACCTCCACGACTCGCTCATCGTGCGGCGCCCCGACCTGCTCGCGATCTCCGAGGACGAGGGCACCGCGTGGGTCGTGCAGGGCGACCAGGCGGAGATCATCGGCCGCAACAAGGCGTTCGTCTACAACGGCCGCGACGCCAACGACGCGGGGAAGCCCTTCCTCACGCTGCGCCCGGGCGACCGCTACGACCTCGCGCGCCGCCGCGTCGTCTCGCGCGCCATCGACGGCTCGCCGCTCACGCAGCGCTTCGTCGACGACATCTTCGCCGCGTACCGCGACCCCGCGCGCGGCGGTGCCACGGTGCTCGTCGCGCAGGACGGCAAGGTGCTCGTCGACGCCGCGTACGGCATTCCCGTGCAGCGCCGCTTCACGCCCGAGACGGGATCGCCCAGCGTGCCGCTGCGCGGGCTGGGCGCGGTGCTCGACGCGGCGCTGACGCCCGAGGCGGACGGCCGCGTCACCGGCGTGTCGGTGCGCCGCGTGCTCGGCATCGGCGGCATGCAGCGCGTGACGTACGACAGCGCGTCGCGCAGCTGGAGCGGCAACGTCGACGACCTCTATCGCTTCGAGCTGGGACGCACCAACCTGCGCCCAGGGGCGCGCGACACCGCGACCGTCGTGCGGGGCTTCGCGCTCGACACGGTCAACGGGATGCGGCGCCACGCGGCGTACGGCACGCCCGACGGCCGCCGCGCCGCGTGGGTGCGCTGGCCCGACCGCCGCGCGACCGTCATCGTCCTCACCAGCGACGACGCGTTCGACGCGCGCGGCGCCGCGCAGCGCATCGCCGACCGGCTGTTCGCGACGAGCCCCTGAGCCGCGCCGGACCCGTTGGCCTGCTGGAGAGGATCCGGATGCTGCGGATCTCGACGGATCATTCGGATCGCTCCGTGTCGCGCATCGGACGTCGCCGCCACGCGGGACGATCCGGAGCATCCGCTGCATCCGAAGAATCCGTATCCTCTCCAAGAGCCACAGGGGCCAGGCGCGCCGGAGCCGCACGAGGCATCGCGGCGCTCGCTGACGCGCGCTCAGTGATGCGCGTGCGCGTCGGTGGGTGAGCTCGTGCGGAACGGCACCCGCGGCCGCTCCAGCAGCACCGGTGCCGCGCCCTGCACGACGCGGTACACGCGGTCCATCGCGAGCCCCGCGTACGACGTGCGCGTGCGCGCGGAGTCCGGCCACTGCACGCGTACCGCGCGCACCGCGGTCGCGCGCCCGAGGCCCACGTGCACCTGCAGCGGGCCGGAGCCGAACGACCCGCCCGTGCCCACGGTGCGGTGCAGCGTGCGCGTCGCGCCGCCGGCCTGCGTCACGTCGACCTCGACGCGCGCGCCGATGGCCGAGCGGTTGGCGGTGCGCCCTTCCAGCTCGAGCGCGAGCCAGTGGTGCCCGGGGCGGCCTGGGTTCTCGTACAGCACGCTCGTCGCGCGGTCGCCCTGGTACGCGCCGCCGACGACCATGTACACGTCCTCGTCGCCGTCGCGATCGAGGTCCGCGAACGCGGTCGCGTGCCCCTTCTGCAGGTGGCCGAAGCCGCCCGGGAGCGTGACCTCCTCCAGCCGCCGGCCGCCGACGTTGCGGAACATGCGGTTCGGCACGATCGAGCGCAGGTCCGGATTGCCGGTGCCGACGTGCACGTCGAGCCAGCCGTCGTCGTCGAGGTCCCCGAAGTTGCTCCCCATCGCGAAGATCGCGCGGCGCGCGAGCCCCACGCGCTCCGTCGCGTCCTCGAAGGTGCCGTCGCCGCGGTTGCGGTAGAGGCGCGACGGCTCGTTCGCGATCGTCTGCCCGTCGCGCACGGTCTGCAGCGGGAGGCCGAGGTATTCCGCCGCGACGGTCTCGTGGAGCGGCGCGTTGAGGTCGTAGCTCAGCACGAGCAGGTCGTCCCACCCGTCGTCGTCGAAGTCCCAGAACCACGTCGGGAACGACGCGACCGGCCGCGTGACGCCGGCCGCCGCGGCGCGCTCCTCGAAGCGCCAGCGTCCGTCCGCCGCGCGGCCGCAGTTCATGTAGAGGCGGTTCTCGCCCTGGAACACGGAGACGTACAGGTCGGGCTTTCCATCGTTGTCGACGTCGCCCCACGTCACGCCCTTCACGAACGCGTCGAGGTCGATGCCCGACGCGAGCGCGACCTCGGTGAAGGTGCCGTTCCCATCGTTGTGGAACAGCTCCGAGCGGTGCGACGGACCGGTGGCGGAGTTGCGCTCGTTGCCGACGAAGAGGTCGAGGTGCCCGTCGAGATCGTAGTCCGCCCACGCGGCCGACTGCGTCGGATGATAGGACGCGAGCCCCGTCGCGAAGGTGACGTCCTCGAACGTCCCGTCGCCGCGGTTGCGCAGCAGCGAGTTGGGAAACAGCCCCGCCTCGCCGAGCCAGGCGCCGCGCAGCACGAGGACGTCGACGTCGCCGTCGTTGTCGTAGTCCGCGTGCACGGTGTTCAGGCCGCCCGTGATCCCCTTGAGCCCCGACTGCGCGCTGCGGTCCACGTAGCCGCCCTTCCCGTCGGCCATCAGCAGCCGCACCGCGCCGCCCGGCTCCCACGACGTCGCGAACACGTCGAGCAGCCCGTCGCCGTCGAAGTCCGCGATGCTGAGCCCACCCGCGACGCCGGTGAGCCCGAGCCCGACGTCGTTGGCGACGTTGCGGTAGCGCGGGAACGGATCGTTCGCGCGCGGCGCGAGGCCGGGGATGCGGAAGCGCGGCGGCACGCTGTCCGGGTAGCCGCCGACGGCCATCCACGCGACGTTCAGCAGCCAGCGCGAGCCCAGGTCGTCGGGGAAGTGCCGCAGCAGCTGCGCGTAGCGCGCGATCGCGCCGCGCGCGCCCTCCTGCTGCACGTGCCGCGCGCCGCCGGCCAGCGGCAGGATGCAGACGTTCGCCGCGGGGTTGGCGCGGCAGTTCTCCTGCTCGCCCAGGCGCAGGTACGCGATCGCGAGCAGGTCGCGGACGGGCTTCCGGCGCGGCGTGACGTCGTCGCCCGTGTCGCCCGCGTCGCGCATCAGCGACTCCAGCTCGGTGATCGCCTCGCGCGTCTCGCCGGCGCGCAGCAGCTCGTCGGCCATCCGGTGCCGCAGGTTGAGCGCGTCGGCGCCGCCCTGCCAGAGCGCGCGCGCCCGCAGCGCGGCGGCCCGCTCGCGATTCAGGAACGGGTTGCCGAGCGGGTCGGCCATGCCGCGCGCGGCGATGGCGGCGAGCGTATCGGCCATGCGGGCCGTCCCGTCGCGCGCGGGCGGCGTCGCCGGCGCCGCCGCGGGCTGGCTCTCGCCGGCGACGCAGCCCGTGCCCAGGGCGACGGCCAGCGCGAGCCGGCGCGCGAGGACGGCGACGGAGGTCGGGCGACGCTGCGGCGACTGGTGCATGGCGTCATGGATACGGCCCGGCGCGCGGGACGACAATGGCGGCGCGACGGCCGCTTGCGGGGCGCGCGGCGCGGTGGCATCTCGTGCCGGACCGGCGCCCGGACGCCCGGCCCACCCCCGCATCCACTTACCCATGTCCAGGCTGCGCTTCCCCATCTCGGTCTCGCTCGACGGCTACGTCGCCGGGCCGCACCAGAGCCTCGAGCAGCCGCTGGGCGTCGGCGGGGAGGCGCTGCACGCGTGGGTCTTCCCCCTCAGGGCCTGGCGCGAGCCGCACGGGAAGGCGGGCGGCGAGGTGAACGCCAGCAGCGCGGTGCTCGAGGAGTCGATGGCGAACGTCGGCGCGACGATCATGGGGCGGAAGATGTTCGGCGGCGGGCCGGGGCCGTGGAACGAGGAGACGCCCTGGAACGGCTGGTGGGGCGCGACGCCGCCCTTCCACCACCCGGTGTTTGTGCTCACGCACCACGCCCGCGCGCCGCTCGTGACGGAGGGCGGCACGACCTTCCACTTCGTCACCGGCGGCATCGAGGACGCGCTGGCGCGGGCGCGCGACGCCGCGGGCGGGAAGGACGTGTCGCTCGCCGGCGGCGCGCAGGCGGCGCAGCAGTACCTCGCGGCGGGCCTCGTCGACGAGATGGTGCTCAACCTCGTCCCGATCCTCCTGGGCGGCGGCGAGCGGCTGTTCGACGGCGTGGGGACGGACCTGCACGGGCTGACGCTCGTGCGCACGGTCGCCACGCCGCAGGTGACGCACCTGAAGTTCGCGCGGGGATGAGGCGCGTCCTCTACGCGCGGCTGGCGGTCGTCGCGCTGCTCGCCGGCTGCGCGAGCGGCGGCCGGAGCGAGAGCACGCGAGTGGTGATGCCGCCCATCGAGCGCGTGCCGCCGGGCGTGCAGCTGTCGACGCGCGTCAACGAGTACCGCGTCACCGCCGCCACGATCGGCGCGCTGCGCGAGGAGATGCATCGCCTCGGCCCGATCGCCGACGGGGTGCGGTATCCCGGCGCGACGCACTGGGACGTGCGCTGGACCTACGAGTACGAGCCGCGGACCGCCGGCTGCGCGCTGCGCACGGTGCAGGCGCGGGTCGAGACGCGCGTGTCGCTGCCGCGCTGGGAGCCGGCCACGACGCCCGACTCCGCGGTCACGGGCTGGTGGGAGGGATTCCACGCGCGGCTCGTCGCGCACGAGCACGGGCACGTGCGCCTGGCGGTGGAGTCGGCGGGTGCGATCGTCGACGCGCTCCGCCCGCTCACCGCCGGGACGTGCGCCGCCCTCGGCGAGCGCGCGAACGCGGCGGGCCAGAGCCTGCTGACCGACGCGCGCCGGCGGCAGGCCGCGTACGACCGCGACACGCGGCACGGGGCGCTCCCCGGAGGCTGAGGCCGGCGTGGAACGGCGGCCGCGCGCGCACCGTAGGGCGACGAGCAGGGTGAACGCATCCTCGAACGGAGGTCCCCATGACTCGACGGGAGTGGCTCTGGGTCGCGCTGGCCGTGGTCTTCGCCACCGTGAACCTGCTGGGCGTCTGGTACGCCGTCGTGCGCGGCGAGATGGTGCACTGCCTCATCCACGTCGGGCTGCTGCTCGCGACGCCGGTGGTGACGTGGCGGATGATCGCGCGGCGTCCGGTAGGCTACTGACCGCGGGCTGCGGGCTGCGGATCCTGATCCTGGATCCTCGCGCCGGCCCCGAACGGCAACTGCAGCAAGGATGAGATCTGACAAGGTCCGATAACGACGGATGGCTCCGCGTGGGGGCGAGGGATCTCGCACTCCACCGGAGCCATCCGTCGTCATCCGATCTTCTCAGACTTTCATCCTTGCAATGCCGTTCGCCGTTCGGGTCCGGCGCGATGGTGCCTACTGCAGGGCCGCCGCGCACCCCGTCGCCACCGCGCACCCCGGATCGAGCGGCGGCAGCTTCGCGCGCGCCAGCTCGCGGTTCACCGCCACGAGGTCCGTGCGCCACAGCTGCGCCAGCTGATCGGTGTAGGTCTTCAGCTCCGCGGTCAGGATCCCGAAGATCTCGGGCATGTTGTTCGTCGGGCGCCCGTCGCCGCGCTCCGCCATCGACAGCAGGTTCGCGAGGCGGTTGTTGACCTTGATGGGGAAGTTGAGCGGATCCTGCCCGCTCTGGTTGCGCACCTGGTAGACCCTCTCCTCGATCGCGCTCGCGTTCGTGCGCAGCCGCTCGCCCGCCGTCTTCAGCGCGCTGTCGCTCGCCGCGCGCTTGTACCGGTCGTCCAGCTGCGCCTTCACGCGGCGGATCTGGATCACCGCCATGTTCGCCTCCGTCGCCTTGTCTCGGACGCGGCGCCCGAACTGGTACTGCGCGTGGAGGTCGGCGTCGGTGACGTCGGTGAGCCACGGATTCCGCTTCACCGCCAGCGGCGTGGTGAGCGTCTTCCCGTCCAGCGTCAGGCGCACCGTGTAGCGGCCCGGCGGCAGCGCCGGCCCCGCCGTGCCCGCGCCCCAGAGGATCATCCCCGGGAAGCTCTCGATCCCCTGCGCGCGCCCGTCGAACGCGAGGCGCTGCAGCCCCGCGCCCGCGGGCAGGTACGTGACGCCGCCGCGGCGCCGGCCCGTGGGACGGTTCGCCGCACCGCTGTCGGCCCTCGCGGTGTCCGGCTCGAACGTCCGCAGCACGTTGCCGGCCGAGTCGAGGACGTCGAGCCGCGACGTCTTCGGGGCCGTCTTCGCGTACCAGCTGAACACGACGCCCGGGCCCGAGCGCACCACCGCCGGCGGCGCGAACAGGTGCGCGTCCTTCGCCAGGATCGCGGGCGACGCCTGGCGCAGGGGCGCGAGGTCGTCGAGCACCCAGAAGCCGCGGCCGTGCGTGCCGATCACCAGCTCGTTCCCCTCGACGATGAGGTCCGCGACCGGGACGTCGGGCATGTTGAGCGTGAGGTCCTGCCACTGCGCGCCGTCGTCGTAGCTGACGTAGACGCCGTGCTGCGTCGCCGCGTAGAGCAGTCCGCGCCGCGTGGGGTCCTCGCGCACCGCGTGCACGTACGCGTCCCCACGGATGCCGGTCACGATCTTCGTCCACGTCTTCCCGAAGTCCGTCGTGCGGAAGATGTACGGGGCGAAGTCGTCGAGCAGCGGGCGGCGCACCGACACGTAGGCGCGCCCGTCGTCGAACGCCGACGCGTCGATCTGCGACACGCGCCCGAACTCGGGCATCTCTCGTGGCGTCACATTCGTCCAGGACCTGCCAAAATCGCGCGTCACGTGCACGAGGCCATCGTCGCTGCCGGTCCAGATGACGTTCGCATTGCGCTTGCCCGGGCCGACCGAGAAGATCGTCGCGTAGACCTCGGGGCCGTTCATGTCGCCGGTGATCGGGCCGCCCGACCGCTCGAGCGTCTCGGGCGCGTGGCGCGTCAGGTCGCCCGAGAGGCGCAGCCAGGTCTTCCCGCCGTCGCGCGTCGCCCACAGCCGCTGCGAGGAGACGAACAGCAGCTTCGGATCGGCCTTGCTGAACAGGATCGGGAACGTCCACTGCCAGCGCTCGCGGATCTCCTTCGCCGGCTCGCCCGAGTAGAACCACGGATACGGGTTCACCTCGCGCGACGTGTTCAGGCGGCGGTTGAACTTGTCGACGTAGGCGCCGTTGTTGGTGCCGGAGTAGAAGACGTCGGGGTCGCGCGGATCGGGCGCGATGTAGCCCGGCTCCCCGCCGCCCGCGACGTACGACACCGCCATCCCGCCCGCGGTGATGTCGCCCGGCGGCGGCGTGGTGTCGTTGGCGGCGTTGGTGCCGGCGCGGCGTGCGGGCTGCGCCATCCGCTGCCGGAAGGCGGCGGCGTTCCAGTCGAACGGCGTGCAGAGCGTGCTGTTGTCCTGCTGGCTGCCGCAGACGTGGTACGGCGTGTGGGTGGTCGTGATCGCGTGGTAGAACTGCTCCGTCGGGAAGTCCTGCGCGGTCCACTTCGCGCCGGTGGTCGTCGACACGGCGCCGCCGCCGTCGTTCGCGACCACGAGGTGCTTCGGGTCGTCCGGGTCGATCCACAGGTCGTGGTAGTCGCCGTGCGTCTCGCCGCGCACCTGCGTGATCGTCTTGCCGCCGTCCCTCGACGTGAACATCGACACGTTCTGCAGGTAGACCCGCTCGCGGTCCTTCGGGTCGGCGTGCACGTGCGTGTAGTAGAACGCGCGCTGCCGGATGTCGCGCTGCGCGTTCACGAGCGTCCAGCTGGCGCCCGCGTCGTCGCTGCGGAAGAGGCCTCCGTTCTCGTTCTCGACCAGCGCCCACACGCGCTTGGAGTCGGCGCCGCTCACCGCCACGCCGATGCGCCCGACGACGCCCGCGGGCATCCCCTTCGCGCGCGTGATCTCGGTCCACGTCTCGCCGCCGTCGGTGCTCTTGAAGAGCCCCGAGCCCGGGCCGCCGCTCGACATCTGGTACTCCTTGCGGTACGCCTCCCACAGCGACGCGTAGAGCACGTTCGGGTCATTGCGGTCGATGACGAGGTCGATCGCGCCGGTGTTGGCGTCGCGGTAGAGGACGCGCTTCCACGTCTTCCCGCCGTCGGTGCTCCTGAACACCCCGCGCTCCTCGCTGGGCGCGCTGTACTTCCCGAACGACGCGACGAAGACGACGTTCGGGTTGGTGGGGTGGATGCGGATCTTCGAGATGCCGTGCGACTGGCGGAAGCCGACGTGCGTCCACGTCTTCCCCGCGTCGGTGCTGCGATAGACGCCGTCGCCGGGCATGATGTTGCCGCGGATGCACGTCTCGCCGGTGCCGATGTAGACGACGTCGGGGTTCGACTCGCTCACCGCCACCGCGCCGACGGACGCGCTGGTGATCTGGCCGTCGGTGACGGGCGCCCAGGTCTCGCCGCCGTCGGTCGTCTTCCACAGCCCGCCGCCGGTGGCGCCGAAGTAGGCCTCGTCGCGCCGCCCCTTCACGCCGGTGGCGGCGATCGAGCGTCCGCCGCGGTCGGGGCCGACGTTCCGCCACTTGTAGCCGGCGAGGAGCGTGGAGTCGAGCGTGACGGCCGCCGGCGCGGCCGCCTTCGGCGCCGCGCGACGTGGCGGCGGGTCGGACGGCAGCACGACGAGCGCGGAGAGCGCGAGGACGGACAGCGGACGCGTTGGCGACATGGGCGGGCTGGGGAAGGCGGGCCGAGCGGGCGGACGTCGGAGGGCAACGCACGCGCGCCCGGCAACGTTGTCCGCGGTACCAGGCGGGCGCCACGCCCCGGGCACGAGTCCGGTGCGCCGGACCCGGACTGCATTCGACAGGATTACGACGGATTGAACGGACAAGTGCGGGATTACCTCCCGAGTGGCGGCGACGGCCCATGCACCACGCGGAGCGTGATCCGGCTCCTGTCCGTCGAATCCGTCCAATCCTGTCCAATGTTCTTGCCGTTCAGGATCCGGCGCACCCGAGCCTTCATCGATTCCTCATCCACCCTTCATCGCCACGCAAGCCGGCAGGGCGTGCGCGATGCGATCTTCGCGGCGGGTCGGTCCCATGTCCTGTCCCCACATCGCGGAGGAAGTCGGATGCTCGCGTCCCGCCTGCTCGCACCCCGCCCGCTCGCGCACGCCGCCGTCGCCATCGTCGTCGGCGCGACGGTGCTGCTCCTCGTCGGCACCCTGATGGTCGTGCTGGGCGTCGGCGCGGGGGGCGCGCCCTGATGAGCTGAGGCGGCGGGCCGGGCGCGGCGGCGCGCGATTCGCGGACGTCGCGCCCGCATGACCCGGCGCCCCGGCATCTTCCCGACGTTCTTCCTCACCGGCTTCGAGTGCTCCACCTTCGTGTGGAAGGACCGGGGCCGCCGCGACCTGGCCGCGGAGACGCAGCACCGCCAGCGCGCGCGCGAGGACTACGCGGCCCTGCGCGACCTCGGCATCGCCGTCGCGCGCGAGGGGATCCCGTGGCCGATGGTCGATCGCGGCGGGACGTACGACCTCGCGCCCTTCGTCGACCCGCTGGTCGACGCGATGAACGCGGCGCAGATCCTCCCCATCTGGGACCTGTGCCACTACGGCCATCCCGACGACCTCGATCCGTTCGGGCCCGACTTCGTGGACCGCTTCGCGCGCTACTGCCGCGCGGCGGCCGAGTACGTGGTGCCGCGCGTGCGCGGGCCGCACTGCTTCACGCCCATCAACGAGATCACCTTCTGGGGCTTCTGCGGCGGCGAGTGGGGGTGGGTGGCGCCGTTCGGGCGCGACCGCGCGACGCGGCACCGCCTGCGGAA